>NZ_ALNN01000006.1:0-32236 GCF_000293175.1 Capnocytophaga sp. CM59 | reverse complement strand
AACGAATTAGATTATACAGATATTTTTAACTATTGATTGCATTACTTATAATAGCTGCAAGAGTGCTATTTAGCATACCACAAAGATAACATTTTATTCTTATTTCACAATAAAAAAAGCCAACTAAAAACTCAAAACTTTTCCTTGATTTCACCCCCAAAATGTTGTATCTTTGCACTTTCCTATCAGATGACCACTAACCACTAACCACTAATCACTAATCACTAATCACTAACCACTAACCACTAACCACTGACGTCTGACAACTAAAAACTCACTAATGACTTTTAAAGAACGATTTAGCAAAATTATACATGGCAAATGGCTCTTCAAGTATAGAGTCGTGATCATGAACGAATCTTCCTTGGAGGAGGTCAAAACCTTTCGCCTGAACCGCCTCAATGTCTTTGTATATAGCAGCCTATTTGCAATCCTGATGATTACCCTCACGACCTTGGTGATCATCTATTCCCCGCTTAGGCAATATATCTTAGGCTTCTCCGAGGCTGACCAACGCAAACAAATCGTGGATCTGACCTTCCATGCCGACTCCCTACAGCAGCGCATCGCCAGCAATGACGCTTATTTCCTTTCGCTCCAAAAAGTTCTCACTGGGGATATAGAACCTGATAAGATCAATAAGGACTCCGTGCTTAATGCGGTGCAACAAGTCCCTGCGGAAGTGGATCTCCAAGCCAGCGAAGAGGAAATGAAACTCCGCTCAGAGGTAGCCAATGAGGAACGCTACAATGTCTTTGACGTGGCTACTGCCAATACCCGCAAGGCCTTCTTCCCGCCTATCCAGGGTATGATCTCCAATGAGTTCAAGGTCGACAAACGCCATTATGGGATCGACCTTACCGCTGCCGAAGGCACCCCTGTCAAGGCCATAGGCGAGGGTACCGTTATTTTCGCAGAATGGTCTGCACAGACAGGCTTTGTGCTGATTATAGAACACCCACATAACTTCGTCTCTGTATACAAGCACAACGCCTCCATCACTAAGAGACAAGGCGACAAGGTGCGCGCCGGGGAGGTCATCGCCCAAGTAGGGAATACAGGTGAACTCTCCACGGGTGTCCATCTGCACTTTGAACTATGGCATGAGGGCTACCCTGTAGATCCTCTTAACTATATGAATATCAAATAATCACAACACAACTATCATGAGTCTAAAGAGCTTTATCGCCCGTAAGTGGGCTGCCTATATACGCAAACAGATAGACCGCTGGGCTGCTGATCCTATCGCAACCCAAGAGAAAGTCTTCCGCTCTATTATCCAAAAAGCCAAACATACCGCTTTTGGGCGTGATCACCACTTTGAGGAAATTCACTCCTACGAGGATTTCGTCCAGCGAGTGCCTATACGCGATTATGAGGCGCTAGCTCCCTATATAGAACGGGTAAAAAAGGGCGAAGAAAACATCCTTTGGCCTGGCAAACCGCTTTATTTTGCCAAGACCTCTGGCACTACCAGCGGGGCTAAGTATATTCCCCTGACCAAGGACTCCATGCCGTATCATATAGAGGCGGCACGCAATGCTATTATGTGCTATATCGCTGAAACAGGCAAGGCCGATTTTGTCTCAGGCAAGATGATTTTCCTACAAGGGAGCCCTATCTTGGAAAAGAAGAATGGCATCCGCCTGGGTAGGCTGTCGGGTATCTCTGCGCACTATGTGCCTAAATACCTGCAAACCAACCGTATGCCTTCGTGGAAAACCAACTGTATTGAGGACTGGGAAACGAAGATTGATGCCATCGTAGAAGAGACCATCCATGAGAATATGACCCTCATCAGTGGAATCCCCCCTTGGGTACAGATGTATTTCGAGCGTCTCCAGCAGAAATCCAAAAAGACAGTGGGGGAACTCTTCCCTAACTTTCAGCTGTTTATCTATGGGGGTGTCAATTACGAACCCTACCGCCAAAAGTTCGAACACCTTATCGGTCGCAAGGTAGATAGCGTGGAGCTATACCCCGCCAGCGAAGGTTTCTTCGCTTATCAGGATACGCAAACGCAAAAGGGGATGTTGCTGCTGCTCAATGCGGGTATTTTTTACGAGTTTATCGAAGCGGATACTTTCTTTAGTGAAAACCCCAAACGTATCTCCCTCAAGGACGTACAGCTGGGTGTGAATTACGTACTTATTGTCTCCACCAATGCAGGCTTATGGGGCTACAACATGGGCGATACGGTGATGTTCACCTCCCTTAAGCCCTATCGCATCGTGGTAACAGGGCGTATCAAGCACTTTATATCAGCCTTTGGCGAACATGTCATCGCCAAAGAAGTAGAAGAAGCCCTCACCGAAACCCTTGCCCAACAAGGAGGCGAAGTGAGCGAATTTACCGTAGCGCCCCAAGTCAATCCCCCAGCAGGAGAACTCCCCTATCATGAGTGGCTCATTGAGTTCGAGCAAGCCCCCAAGGATATGGAGGCTTTCGCCAATACCCTTGACCAAGCCCTACAAGCACAAAACAGCTATTACAAAGACCTGATAGAGGGCAAGGTACTCCAGCGCCTACACATTACCCCTGTGGCCAAAGGCAGCTTCGCCCAATACATGAAATCCCAAGGCAAATTAGGAGGTCAAAACAAAACCCAACACCTCGCTAACGACCGCAGCATTGCAGACAAATTAAGTGAAAAATGAAAAATGAAGAGTGAAAAGAGACATTCTTCTTTTTTCATTCGTCACTTGCTGTTAGCCACTTGTCATTCGTCACTAATCACTTGTCATTATCGTCCCTCTGCTGGCGCGTTTCTTGCAATTCGTGCCTATCATACCCGCAACAACCTGCCAAGTAGCGCAATACAAGTGTCTGCCGCCCCTCTGCTGGCGCGTTTCTTGTAGCTCGTGCCTATCATCCTAAGAGCTTGTAGCTCTATAACCAACTGAGTAGGCCCCGCTGGCGCGAGTTTGCAACTCGTGCCCACAATACTAAGAGTTTGCAGCCGAGAAAGAACAATCTACAAAAGAACGATATGTCAAAGAAAGAACTTACCAAGAAAAGAATCTGTTTTGTCCTTTATGGATATAAGATAGATGTATTAACTCTTTTTGATAAACTTCTTCCTTTTTATGAAGAGAAAAATTACCCTTTAAAATCAGTTAGATATGACTTTTTGAAGGATAAAAGTTATAGAGATGAAAAGCTATCTATTCTAAAGTTTCAAGAAAAGAGAAAACAATCAGATTATAACACAGCTGAAAATTACAGTTCTTTTAATATTTTTCTTGCTGATAAGCAAGCTGAACCTCTTACTAGACACTATTCATTAAGTTATAATGAGGAAACTATAATACTAATGTTTGATGCTGTTTATGGAAAAGAAGATATCATGTTTTTCTTTAAAGAATCTCTCTCTTTTTTATTGAAAGATACTACAGCTTCATTAGGCTATTTGTTTTGTCAAGAGGGTTGGACTACTTATGCTTCTGGAGATGAATATGCAGAACATCAAATGTCTCTTTATAAAGAAAATTCAAAGATGTGGGAAAAATTTTTTTATTCCGATGAATTTCCTCATATCAAAAATAGGTATCGTCATATTTACCTCCAGAATATTCTATCAATATATCACGTAGAAGAAATGTTTGATGGGATACCTTTTATTCAATGGGTAGAAAAGAATGCTTATGGAACGGTTGAGAAAATAGGAAAAGAAAACTGGTTATGGACTGTACCTGAAGAGAAACAACACGAGATTCAAGTAATTTTCTATGACAAAGGATTACTTATAGGGGTTGATAGAGAATAGTTCCGTATTGTCTCAAATATACTCTTAAAACCTCAACAACCTGATAAGCAGTGAAATATAAGTGTGAGCCACTCAGTCAATACGAGCCACGCGGGTAGTAAATTAGGGAGGGCTTACAGACTAGAATATTAAAAACAATGTATAAACTAAAGACATCAATCTTCAGGAAAAGTTTGTAAAGGTATAAGATGATAAAAATGAGAATAGAGATAGATAGATTGGAACTTGCTTCTTTTTACAGTGTCCTTTTATACTGCGGTACAATATAGAAACAATGAAAATATATAAAATAAGACCTTTATGTAATCCCATTTACGCTAGTATTCACGCTCAGTTGAGACAACCTTTTGAACAAGGAGAACGAATAAGAGTTACTTGGAATGATTATCTTTCTAAAGGGAATCTCATTCCAGACTTTCTCTATAGCTCATATGTAATATGTAAAAGAGAAATAGCGATGGAACTCAAACAAAAGTTTGAAAGTTTGGAGATAGGAGAGCTAGAATGGCATAAAAATCCAAAAGAAATAGTAGCAAAAGATATCCGTAGATTAAGATGGCTACCTAAAGAAGAAGTGGATTTGGTACATATCTATTCTAAAATCAACATTCCTATATTACCTCAAAGTACTGTAATAATAGAAAAGAAAGCAAATGGTGAAGAATATATAGATTCCTATATAGGAGTTGAATCTATTATTGGAACAAAACATATATTAAGAGAAGAAGAAAAAGGGATATTTATTCAACAAAAGGAAATTAAAAATTTTGATTTCTTTAGAGTAGGTTATCCTCTACTATGCACAGAAAATGTAAAAAAACATATAGAAAAAAGGGGATTTAGTAATGTTGTATTTTTAGAAGTAGGAGATATTATTGAAAACTAAATTTTCATCTCAGTACGCTACCAAGCACTACAATACAAAAGAGTCTAAGCCTGATTATAAGTGTATGAGCGATACCCTTGTGCGAAGAGTTAGAACAGAAGAACATCCATTTTTTAATAATTGGGAATAATGAGAAATATAAAAGGAACTCTATTAGATATGAGTTCTGATACAACAAAAGATATTATCAAACTTATTTTTGATAATGACATAGAAAAACATTCTTTACGAGACTCTTTTTCATATAGTAATTTTAAGAATGCTACTTTTTTTAATTATCAGGATGTTGTTGATGTAATAGCTAAACAAGAGAAAGTTTTTCTACTATTTGAAGGTAAAAACAAAGAACTTTGGGAAGTTAAAGCTGTACACGCAATTGAATATATCTTTTTAGAAGAGGTTTTGGATTATGAAACAGATATGTACTTGTTTAATGAAAATGTTGATTGGGTGATTAGAATTATAGACGAGTTTTCTGATGACAAAAGAGTTATGATTTTTTACCATTAAATATAGATAGCTCCGCTGGCGCGTTTCTTGCAGCTTGTGCTTATAATCCCAAGAGCTTGTAGCTCTATAACCAACTAAGAAGACACTACCCTTAGGCCGTGAATTAGAGAGCGACAGGGCATGAGCAATACGCCCGCACCAGTAGGCGCAATCCATTAAGATGCAGTAATTTGCGTCTTAATGAATTGCACTATACAATTGTCTCTCTACTATTGATTGGCATTTTCACCTTTTACTTTTTACCTTTTACTTTTTATCTTCTATCTCCCCATATACACCAGCAATATGCTTATATCCGCTGGCGATACGCCACTGATACGAGAGGCTTGGGAGAGGGTCGTTGGGCGTATCTTCTTAAGCTTTTCCCGCGACTCAAAGGAGAGGGAAGTAAGTTTGTCATAATTGAAGTGCTCAGGTATGCGAATATCCTCCAAGCGATTGAGTTTGTCCGCATTGTTCTTTTCTTTTTCTATATAGCCCGCATACTTGATTTCTATTTCCGTGTTCTCAAGTACTTCCTTGCTAAGCTGTTGCGCATCGGCAAACTCCTTTACTTGAGGAAGCTCCATAAAGTCGGCCACGGTGATATTGGGACGTGCCAACACCTTAGCCATCTTATCGCCCTGCTTCATAGGGGAAGAGTCATACTTGGCCAAAAGCGGATTAGCCTCTTCGGGGGTAATACTCGTTTCCTTAAAGAACTGTACAAAAGCGGCTGTCTTGGCCTCTTTCTCTTCCAGCAGACGCATACGCTCCTCACTGGCCAAGCCCAAGGCATAGCCCATAGGGGTTAGGCGTGCATCGGCATTGTCCTGCCTGAGCAGCGTGCGGTATTCAGCGCGGGAGGTGAACATACGGTAAGGCTCTTCGGTGCCCTTGGTGATAAGGTCATCTATCAGTACCCCTATATAAGCCTCGTTGCGCTTAAGCACAAAGGGCGATTGCTCTTGTACCTTACGGGAGGCATTGATCCCTGCGATAAGCCCTTGCGCGCCTGCCTCTTCGTAACCTGTCGTCCCATTGATTTGACCTGCAAAAAAGAGATTTTCTACCAGCTTAGTCTCCAAGGTTGCTTTCAGTTGTGTTGGCGGAAAATAATCGTATTCTATAGCGTAACCAGGACGGAGAAACTTCACCTGTTCGAAGCCTGCCACCTTGCGCAAGGCCTCATACTGTACCTCTTCAGGGAGAGAAGTGGAGAAGCCATTGACGTACATCTCTACCGTATGCCAGCCTTCAGGTTCTACAAAGAGCTGATGGCGATCCTTATCGGCAAAGCGGTTGATCTTATCCTCAATAGAAGGACAATAGCGTGGCCCCACTCCCTGGATACGGCCGGTAAACATAGGGGAGCGGTCAAAGCCTGTTCGTAATATATCATGCACCTGCTCGCTGGTATAGGTCATATAACAATCCAGCTGATGCGCAAGAGGCTTTGTTAGTGGCAGGTAGGAGAATTTCTCAGGGTTCTCGTCCCCTGGCTGGGGAGTCATCTTGGAATAGTCCAAAGAGCGGCCATCCACCCTCGGAGGCGTCCCTGTTTTCATGCGGCCTGCTTCAAACCCATGGGCTACCAAGCACTCGGTGATGCCTGTGGCGGCTTTCTCCCCTGCCCTACCCCCACCAAGGGTCTTCAGACCAATATGCAATACCCCATTGAGGAAAGTACCGTTGGTGAGTACCACACTCTTGGCGCGTATCTCACTACCAAGGGAGGTTTTAACCCCAACCGCCTTGTCGCCCTCTATGAGTACCTCGGTAACCATTTCTTGAAAAAAATCAAGATTAGGGAGCTTCTCCAGCTGCAAGCGCCATGCTTCCGAAAAGCGCATACGGTCGCTCTGGGCACGCGGACTCCACATGGCAGGGCCTTTGGACTTGTTGAGCATCTTGAACTGAATGGCCGTCTGGTCAGTGATAATGCTCATATAGCCTCCCAGTGCATCGATCTCGCGGACAATCTGCCCTTTGGCAATGCCTCCCACGGCAGGGTTACAGGACATCTGTGCCATGTTCTGTAGTTGCATGGTAATAAGTAGGGTCTTTGCCCCTGTATTGGCGGCAGCGGCAGCAGCTTCACAGCCTGCATGTCCTGCACCGACTACTATAACGTCGTACATTTCTTTAATTAAAAAAGTTTACTGCTGATTTCACTAAGCATTCAAAAGCCGCTGTTACTTGGGCTGCATTCTTAGTGGTCAGCGCAAAAGGGTTCATGTGAGTATAGGGATAGGGGAAATCTTCTATCTGTACCTCTATGTTGATCGTGCGATAACCGCCCTTAAGGGTATTAAGTGCCTCAATAGGCGGGGCTATTTCGTCTTTTTCTAAGACCAAGGCCTTGATCTGTTTCTCCAATTGGGAAAAGCGCTTTTCTCTTTCCTTCTGGTAGTAATTGTAGCGAAGCATGGTCTTAAACCAACCTTCCTCAAAGTGCTGGTTACTATCCTGATAGTGTCTTAGTCGCGGGTCGGTCTTGAAGTTGGTACTCAATAGCTCGGCAAAGACTTTTTGCATGGTAATGGCCGCTCTCCCGTCCATGATGTACTTGGAAATAGGAAACATACGGTCGGTAGTCATTCCCCCACAGAAGCAAAAGAGCTTGGCATTGGTGAAATAACCCTTGGGATTGGCCATCATCAGTATCGTAGAAAGAAACGAACCTATGGAATAGCCAAAGAGGTCTATATTTGCTGTAGGAGCTATAGTGGGGAGCTGACCTGCTTTCAAGTGGGTCAGTAGCTGTACAATATCATTATAGGTCTGTAAGCCCGACCAGAACAATCGTTGGGGGAAAGCCTCCAAGCGGGTACTTGTAGCGGCATTCACATAGGAGGTCTCACTATTGTCAGGGTATTGTTCTTGCCGTTTTTGGGCAATGGTATACATCTCCTGTCGCGAACTCCAGCGCGCTGGAGCCCTATCCATATGAAAGGCGATAGGAAAGAGGATAGCGGTCTTACCTGTTTGTTGTGCAATTTTGTAAGCCCAAGGCAGGTATTTGTCCCATTTCTTTTCATTAAGGCCATGGAAAAAGACAATCGCCCCATCAGCCTTTTTTCCTATAGGTTGAAGAATATGATAGTGAAAATGAATATTACATGCCACCTCATAATCCACCCAATCCAAATCGTCCTGAGTACGGGTACTCTGTGGGGTAAAAGAAAGGTTGTGTTCCTGACAAGATAGGTGCTCACTCCCAGGTAAGTAGTACTTAGCTCCTTCCGAAAAGAACGGCACATGAGAGATACGGATACCCAAGTCGGGCAACTCCACTTCCTCTCCCTTGTCAAAGGCCTCCTTTAACTGGTTGTATAACTGATAGTACTCCATAACTATTCATTTTTCACTATTCGTTTTTCACTTTCTGTGCTTTCCATTTCGCAATAAACGCTGGCTTGGCACCTCCTTCCTTTTGGGCATAGAGATAGGTCTCCACAAGGGTCTTTTCAGGGTTGAGGTAGCGACCACGGCTCTTATAGCCCTGCATGGTATCTCCAAGGAAGGTCTCGGAGAGAAAGTTAATATCATATTCCTGAATCACCCACTCACGATGGTCTCGTTCTCGCATCATATCCAATGCCCACTGGGTATATTTCACATTATTGACATGGGAATTAACGTCCAAGTCGCTAATTCTCACCTTGAAGTCAGCCACATGGATCATCTCCTCAGGTAGCAATACGCGCTCAGTTTGCATATCAAGCCCTCCTTCGCGACGGGGGTGAAAAAGCGCTTGGCGGTCAGTCATATCAATAGGGCGGCGAGAGGCAATATCCATGGTAATCCAAGTGGAGGTACTCTCCCCTATCTTGCGGTCACCTACATAGAGTTCAAACTGGCGGAAGGCATGCACCCCCTGAACAGGCAATGACCAGGTATGAATGGTTACCCGCTCATTCCACTGTGGCCAGTGATACATCTTGAGTTTCTGCTGGATCAGTGCCCAGAAAAAGCCTTGTTTAACTAAGTCCTTATAGCCAAAGCCTAAGGACGCCGCATGCTCTGCGGCTATATCTTGCAACATACCCAATACGCCATAGAGGCCTAATTGGTTGTTCAAATTCACTTGGGTGCTACGTACTTTATACGTCTCTGTAAATATTGTCATAATCTCAGTTGTTAGTGGTTAGTGGTTAGTGGTTAGTGATTAGTTTTATGACTGATCACTTATAATTTATCACTTGTGATTTGTCACTTGTAATTATTTTGGTATTCCCCCAGCACCTTCAGGTCTTCACTCATAACCTCAAGTAGGCGGAGGGCTTCCTTATATTGCTGGTAATTGGGAAAGGTACCCTCTACAAAGAAAGCATATTTCCATGGCGTGTCTATCACAGGGAGAGATTGGATCTTGGTCATATTAATCTGGTAGTCTCTCAGCACGTTCAGCACCGTGGCCAAGCTCCCGCTTTGGTCATAGAGTTGGAACTTAAGGGTAGCCTTGTTGATCCCTTCCTTGCTGGTATAAGGGTCTTTAGTGGTGAGCACTACAAAGCGGGTCGCATTCTGCTTGATGGTCTGTATGCCCTCGGCCAAAATCTCTAAGCCATAGAGCGCCGCAGCCGAAGTGGAGGCTATTGCTGCTACCCCCTTGAGCTGCCCTTGGCGTATTTCCTTAGCTGCTTGAGCGGTGTTGGTAGCCTCTACCAATTTTATCTGGGGGTAGTCCTCAAAGAAATCTTTGCACTGCAACAGCGCCATATAGTGAGAGTGCACCTCGGTAATATCGGAAAGGGTTTGCCCAGGGAGCGCCATTAGGTGGTGCTGAATATTCATATAGTACTCCCCTGCTATGTATAGATTGTTGCGGTCAATCAAGGCATAGTTAGGCAATATCGCCCCTGCGATACTGTTCTCTATAGCCATGACTCCTGTCTGAGCCTGACCCGAAAGCAGCGCCTTAACCACCGCATCAAAAGAGCGGCACTCCAAGATATCTATCCCGCTGCCGAAGTAGTCCTGAGCTGCTTGATAATGAAATGAGCCTTCTGTCCCTTGTATAGCGACCATAATATCAATTGTTAATTATCAATTGTTAATTGTTATTTCCCATGTTGGTTCAAGCCAAAGTACTGAGTAGTTACAAACTTTGAATAATTGACAATTAACAATTGACAATTGACAACTATTTGTTGTTACTAAAGTAAATCAGTTTTCTCCTATATACGGTTAGGAGTTTGGATTTGGAGATAAAACCAATGTATTTCCCGTCCTTGATCACAGGCAGGTTCCAAGCGCCTGTACTCTGGAACTTATCCATAACTTGGTTCATGTTATCCACTCCCATGTGTATTAGGGCTGGAGGCGGTTGCATCATCTCCAAGACGGAGACTTTCTCATAGAGTTCTTTTTCAAATATCAGGTGGCGAATATCGTCCAAGAGAATTACCCCCTCTAAGCTGCCTTTCTCTCTGTCCAAGACAGGAAAGATATTGCGAGAAGACTCTCTGACAGCCTCATAGACCACGCCCTTGAGATTCATATCGGTATAGACAGGGACAAAATTGGTCTCTATCACCTGCCCCATATCCATAAGGGTGAGAATGGCTTGGTCTTTATCCTGATTAACAAGCTCTCCCTTGCGACCCAACTCCATGGTATAGATAGAATATTTGTTGAAATACTTAGCTATAGAAAAGGAAATCACGGCTGTGACCATTGCTGGGACAAAAAGAGCATAACCGCCTGTTACCTCTGCTATAAGGAAAATAGCCGTCAGTGGTGCATGAAGTACCCCAGTCATCAGGGCTGTCATTCCGATAAGGGTAAAGTTGGCCAAGGGTAGCTTATGTGGCAACCACTCTATTTGGTTGATAATACGAGCAAAACAATTGCCCATTACCCCACCCATAAAGAGCATAGGTGAGAAAATACCTCCTACTCCCCCTGCTCCAAAGGTTACCGAGGTGGCCACTACCTTAGAGAAAGCCAAGCCTGCCAAAAGTAGGATAATAACCCAAGGATTATGCAAGTCCCAACCAAAGATATTGTCCCCTAAGGAGAGTTCTGGGTGGCCTTCCTTGAGGTGGTTAATCACCTCATGCCCTTCCCCATAGAGTGGTGGCATAAGAAAAACCAACAAGCCCAACACCGCCCCTCCTATAAGCAAGCGTACATAGGGCGAGGAGAAGCGCGCAAAGAAACGATTCACCCACTCATAGACAAAGGTAAAGTAAGCCGACATAAAGCCGCCTACTACCCCCAAGAGCAGGTAGAAAGGAATGTTGCGCATCAGGAAGCTACCACTGACCTGAATGGGCAGTAGTGCTGCATTACCAAAGAACAGATAAGAGATCAGCACCCCCGAAAGAGAGGCTACAAAAAGCGGCAACAGCGACCAGAGTGTCAGGTCTAAGCCAAAAACCTCTATAGCGAAAAGGATACCCGCCAAAGGTACCTTGAAGATCGCTGCCAAAGCCGCCGCACAAGCACAGGCCAAAAGGAGCATTCGGTCGGACTGGTTGATATGGAACAAGCGGGCTATCTGCGAGCTGATACCTGCTCCTGTAACCACCATAGGTCCTTCGAGCCCTACCGAACCCCCAAAGCCAATGGTAATAGGGGCGGTAAGCAAGCTCCCATAGGCTTGAAAACGTTTCATAATCCCCTTTTGCTTGGCTACTGCATAGAGAATAGAGGGAATCCCATGACTGACCTCCTTACGGATTACATATTTCTTTACCAAATAGACCAAGAGAAAACCCACTGCAGGGAAAACCACATAAAAGCCATAGTTGATATAGCGGATAATATTGCCCACCAGCACCTCCTCAATAAAGTGCGTCAAGGAGCGCATCGCCAATGCAGCAAAGCCCGTAGCGACCCCTACCAACACACAAAGCAGTAGTATAAACTGCCTATGTGTGAGGTACTGTGTCTTCCATTGTAGGAATTTTATATACCAACGCTGCGCTGTTGTTTTCATTGTAGTTTTGAGCTGTGAGTTCTGAATTTTGAGTTATCTATGCGGTCACTGGTCACTGGTCACTCACTAGTCATTAGTCACTTGTCATTATTTAAACTCTTTCTCGTGGCGTTTGCGCTCGTTCTCGTCCAAATAGATCTTTCTAAGACGCATATTCTTAGGAGTCACCTCTACATATTCGTCTTTTTGGATATATTCGAGGGCTTCTTCTAGGGAAAACTTAATAGGCGGAGCGAGTTTCACCTTTTCATCGGAACCTGCAGCACGTACGTTGGTGAGCTTTTTGGTCTTGGTTACATTGACCACCATATCCCCACTACGGGAGTTCTCACCGATTACCTGTCCTGTATAGATGTCTTCCCCAGGGAAGATAAAGAAGCGACCTCTGTCCTGTAGCTTATCCAAAGAATAGGGAATGGCTGTTCCTTGTTCCATAGAGATGAGCGAACCGTTGATACGTCCTGGAATTTCCCCTTTGAAAGGCTGAAACTCCAAGAAGCGGTGATGGATAATAGCTTCTCCTGCTGTAGCAGTAAGCAATTGATTTCTAAGGCCTATGATACCACGGGAAGGAATAAGAAACTTGATGACCATACGCTCTCCCTTAGGCTCCATGCTGAGCATTTCACCCTTGCGGAGGGTAACAAAATCCACCGCCTTTCCACTGACATTCTCTGGTAGGTCTATAGTGAGTTCCTCTACAGGTTCGCACTTCACACCGTTTATTTCTTTGATAATAACTTGGGGCTGACCTATTTGTAGTTCGTAGCCCTCGCGACGCATGGTCTCGATAAGTACTGAAAGGTGTAACACCCCACGACCATAGACGATAAACTTATCCGCACTATCGGTAGCCTCCACCCGTAGGGCAAGGTTTTTTTCTAATTCGCGTTCGAGACGCTCCTTGATATGTCGGGAAGTAACGAATTTTCCATCTTTGCCGAAGAAAGGCGAGTCATTGATGGTAAAGAGCATGCTCATGGTAGGCTCATCAATAGCTATAGTAGGCAGTGCTTCAGGATTTTCAAAGTCGGCAATAGTATCGCCAATATCAAAACCTTCCAAGCCAGCAATGGCACAGATGTCACCTGCCTGTACGCTCTCTACTTTCTTACGCCCTAGGCCGTCAAAGGTATGGAGTTCGCGTATTTTTGATTTTATGATGCTACCATCGCGCTTTACCAAGGAGATATTCATACCTGCCTCAAGAGTACCTCGGTGCAAGCGTCCTATGGCAATACGCCCTGTAAAGGTAGAGTAGTCAAGGGAAGTAATGAGCATCTGGAGGCTACCTTGGGTAACCTCAGGAGCAGGGATATACTTGACTACCATATCCAAAAGTGGCTCTATGGTAGTGGTAGGCTTGCGCCAGTCTTCGGACATCCAGTTCTGCTTGGCCGAGCCATATACAGTAGGGAAGTCCAGCTGCCAATCCTCTGCACCGAGCTCGAACATAAGGTCAAATACCGCCTCATGCACCTCCTCTGGAGTACAGTTTTCCTTATCCACCTTGTTGATTACCACAATAGGTTTGAGTTTCATCTCAATGGCCTTCTGCAACACGAAGCGTGTCTGTGGCATAGGCCCCTCGAAGGCATCTACAAGCAAGAGTACCCCGTCGGCCATATTGAGCACACGCTCCACCTCCCCACCAAAGTCGGCGTGGCCTGGGGTATCTATGATATTGATTTTTGTGCCCTTATAATTGACCGATACATTCTTAGAGAGGATAGTGATCCCGCGTTCGCGTTCCAAATCATTGTTATCCAGAATCAACTCGCCCGTTTCTTGGTTATCGCGAAAGAGCGCGCAGTGGTGTAAGATTTTATCTACTAAGGTTGTTTTTCCGTGGTCAACATGCGCAATAATGGCTATGTTTCTAATAGCTGTCATATAATTTTTTTTAGGGCGCAAAAATACGAAAAAGTTTTTAGTTTTTAGTTTTTAGTTTTTAGTTTTTAGTTATTTAACTAATAAGCTATTTTGCTAATTGACTCATTATAAAAATAGTGCTACAATGGCGGCAATAATCCCATAGACGAGCATAGGAATAACCGTTTTCTTAAGGATACTACCCTCTGCATTGTCAATACCTAGGACGGAGCAACCTGCAATAATATTGTTGATGCACACCATATTTCCCATAGCACCCCCTACTGACTGTAAGGCCAAAATCAGTGGTACGGAAAGCCCTGTGGCGGTAGCTACTGAATACTGTACCGCTCCGAAGGTAACATTGGAAATGGTATTGGAACCTGAGAAGAACGCCCCCAAAGCCCCTAAGTAGGAAGCAAAAGATACCCAATGCTGCTGTGTGGCATTGGCCAATCCCTTACCAATGACTTGGGTCATGGAATCCTCTCCGCCAATCATCATGAGTTTCACCATAATCATAGCACCTACCAAGGCAAGGAAAGGTTTCTGCATCTGGAAGGCACTCTTGAGGTAGATGTCCTTGCACTTATCCCAAGACAAGCGGAATATAAAGAAGGAAAGTACCACAGTAACTATAAAAGGAATGAGCGAAGGCGTATAGAGGAGCTTATAGCTATCACTTACCCCAGTTCGGAAGATATCTTCTACGGAGAAGATCAATCCTCGGCTGACTTTGAACACTCCCATTTCACCCAAGGAGAACTGGAACCACTCAGTGGCATCATTGAGCATCGCCTTGAGAGGGAGCTGCTTTACTCGGGTGATGATCAGAATCACAATAAGCAAAAGGGTAGGCGTAAAAGCCTTGATAAGGGTACTGCCTGGTATAGATTGCTTTTCTTGTACCTCTGCTGTTTTGGACAATCCTATGCCCTTGCCTGCTACCAATACCGAAATAAAGAGTCCTATAGCCCCTCCGACTAAAGAAGGAAATTCATAATTGAACTGGGCAATTAAGAAATAAGGAATGGTACAAGAGAGGATACTAATGAGAATAAAGAGTGCATTTTGCTTGATTTCTTTCCAAGAAACAATAAAGCGCAAAGCCAATACTGGAATCACAAAACCTGCAATAAAGTGAATGAGCGCCGTGATTTGCCCTATTCTGGAAACATCATCTCCGTTAATTGTTCCACTATCCAAGAGGGTTTTGAAACCATACCAAGTAGGGGTGCCGACCGCTCCGAAGGAAACAGGTACAGAGTTCATCACCAAAGCGAGCATGACCACTGGCATAGGTTTAAACCCTAAGCCCACCAAGATAGGCGCTGCAATAGCCACAGGAGTACCGAAGCCACTAGCCCCTTCAAGCATAAAAGCAAAAGCCCAGCCGATAATCATCAGCTGTGCTACAGGATTCGGGCTGATGTTGCCCAGCCACTGGCGGAGCGTATTCATAGCCCCAGAGGCTTCCATCATACGGTTGAAGAATACCGCCCCGAAAATCACCGAAATAGGGGTGAATACCGAAATAATCGCCGAAACGATATTGGCATTGAGTAGTACAAACTCATTCTTGAAGTAAAACATCTGTAGCAGATATACCAAACCTGCTATCAGTGGGAGCGCCACATACGAAGGAAAAGCATTGCGCTTTACCATAAGGTAAATCAGTAGCACAATAGGAAAGATGCTCAAAAAAAGATCCATATCAATTGTTAATTATTAATTGTTAATTGTCAATGATTAATGACTAATTAAGGTTTTCTAATTTTGCGCAAATATATAACATTTCAGACATATAAACAAATTTTTTTTCAGCAATCAGAAGGTAGTAATCAGAGGTCAGCACTTGAAACTGACCCCTGACTACTGACCTATGAAAAATAGATAGAATTAAGGAATTCGAGTAGGTCGGCTCGTTCCTTTTTGGTGAGTTTCTTAAAGATTTCTTTAGAACGGAGCGCTTCGCCTCCATGCCAAAGAATAGCCTCGGTGATATTCTTAGCACGACCATCGTGCATAAAGTGTGTATGTCCACTTACCAAGTCTTGCAGACCTATGCCCCAGAGCGGGCGGGTACGCCATTCGCGACCATCGGCAAGGAAGTCAGGACGACCATCGGCGAGGTCTTCTCCCATGTCATGTAAGAGCATATCGGTATAAGGATAGAAGGTTTGGTTGGCCAAAGCATTGATTGGTGCTTGCAATGTATGTTGTTTAGGGGTATGACAGGCAGCACAACCAATACCATCAAAGATACGAGAGCCATTGCGCACAGAAGCCTTATTCATATTACGAGCAGCAGGAACAGCAAGAGTTCTAAGATACATTTCGGTGGCATCTACTTGGTATTTAGTCATCTCAGGATCATCGTTCAAACCATCATCAACCCCTACTTGTCCATGTCCTAATTCCACACGGTAGCCATGATAAGGGTTGGTTACTCCTAAGTCACCTAAGTAAGAACCCGCAGCTTCATCAAGTAGTGTAGCAGTATTGGCTTTCCAGCCAAAACGACCAATGCCCATACGTTGGTTTGCCTCGTCCCATACACGGTTCACCTTCCCAGAGATACCATCTTTGTTTTTATCCTCTATATCTTCAGCGGCTAAGAGATCTGCTTCGGGGATAAACTCCAATAGCCCCAAACCATAGATAGGCATACTAGTACGAGGAGAGATGAGTATATCGGCAGGTATGGTTGCGGTAACCCCAGTAAAGGTATAGTTAGGTTTTTTCAGTACCACTTGAGTACCGTCCTTATTTGTGTTTCTTAGAGAGGGCAAAGATATGCTTTATTTGGTACAAATCCAAATAAAAATAAAAGAAAATTGCAAAAAGATAAATACTAAATAATTAATATGATATCGTCTTGTAATGATTAAATTCGTACCTTTGCAAAAATATACATTATGTTAGTTGATTTCAACACTTTACAAGATACAGCACGGGTATGGATCTATCCGTGTAATCGCTTGCTGACCGAAGAGGAACGCACACAGATCAGCGCTGACCTCAAGGCATACCTTAGCTCATGGGCATCGCATGGACAGTCGGTTCGGTGTGCCTTTGAGATTCCTTATGACCGCTTTATCGTCATTGCAGCTGATGAGAACCAGCATATAGGCGGCTGCTCCTTGGACGATTTGGCTCACTTTATCCAAGACTTGGAACGCAAACACAATCTTTTGCTCTTGGACAAAATGAATGTAAGTTACCGTCATGAGGGGGAAATCTACTATGTACCTTTGGTAGATTTCAAGAAATTAGCCCAACAAAAAAAGGTGGATAACCAAACTATTGTTTTTAACAACTTGGTTACCAACCTTTATGAGTACCAACATGCATGGGAAACACCCATGGAGCATAGTTGGCATAATCGTTTTCTCAAATAGAGCGTATGATTATTTCTTTGCTTTTACCTTTACCACAAGTTCGATTTCGTCATTGATGAACTTGTCCTTTAGGTCACCGAATACAGACTTAGAAGCGTAATTCACTCCGAAATCCACACGGTTGATTTCAAAAGGCTTAGACTCAAGGGTTACTTCACCATCGGCAATGGTAAGGGTAGCAGGGAAAGAAATAGTTTTGGTTTTACCCTTTAGAGTAAGATCCCCAGTTATATTGGTTCCGTCGAAGGAAGTAAGCTTGAAAGTCCCAGTAGGATAGGTTTTTACGTTGAAGAAGTGGTCAGCCCCATCTTCCTTACCTGTACCTTTGAGGTGTGCTTCAAGGTCGAGTTTACCGTCGGCTTCGGTAATGTCGGTTACAGTAATGGAGTTCATATCAATGGTGAAATCACCTGTGATATTACCATTATCTACGGTAAGGCTACCGCTTTTCAAACTAATAGTTCCTGTGTGTTGGCCAGTAGGTTTCTTTCCTACCCACTCTATTACGGAAGAAGGTTCTGCGGTGTAGGTACCAGAGGCAACCACATTGGCAGCCACTTGTTCTACAGCAGCTACGGCTTGGTCTGCGGCTTGTTCTGCATTTGCATTGTTGTTCTTACAACTTGCCAAAGAAAGGGCAAGCACAACGGCACAAGAGAGTACAATCTTTTTCATGCGTATTTCTGTTTATTAAATAAAAGGCAAAGATAGCATTTATTTATTTTGCTCTTTATCAATCAAATGTTAAAACTGTTTTAGCTATTATGCAAACCCGTATTTCCATTGTAGGAATGGGAAGTATTTCCCCTTTGGGACATACCCGCCAGGAGGTGTGGCGTTCCTACCTATCCGAGGGGCACCTGCTTGAGAATAAGGTCGTTGGTGACACTCTTTTTCCTGTAGGCGCTTTGGGGGGTGAGGCTTTGGCAGAGATTGCCCTCTTGCAACAGACCTCTGTTAAGTACAAGGACTTAGACCCCACGGTGCTCTATGCCATGTATGCTGCGCGCCAAGCCCTTGGTGAAGCTCTTTGGCCAAGGAATAAGGACTTTGGCGTCAATATAGGTTCCTCCCGTGGTGCTACGACTCTTTTTGAGCAATATCACGCACAGTACTTAGCCCAAGGTAAGACCACTCCGCTGGCCTCCCCTACTACCTCCTTGGGCAACATAGCCTCGTGGGTGATGCAAGATGCCAAGGGGCATGGCGTGGCTATCTCCCACTCTATTACGTGCTCTACAGCGCTACATGCTTTGGTCAATGCCGTGGCTTGGCTACATGCCGATATGGCCGAGGGCTTTCTTATCGGTGGTAGTGAAGCGGCACTAACGCCCTTTACCCTTGCCCAGATGAAAGCCCTAAAGATCTATGGCAATGCCGCAGCTGCCTATCCCAGCGTACCCTTGCTTACAAGCAAGGAGAAAAACACCATGGTACTGGGCGAAGGCGCGGCTGTTTTTGCCTTGGAGAAAGGCAGCTCTCCCCGCGCTTTGGCTACCATCAGAGGCATTGGCTATGCCAGTGAACCCATCACCCATCCGGTGGCCATCTCCGCCGATGCCGAAGCACTGCGCCACAGTATGCAGCAAGCCCTTGAGGGGATAGATCCCAAGGAGGTAGATGTGGTTATCCCCCATGCCACAGGTACACTAAAGGGCGATCAGGCCGAATACTTGGCTTTGGCAGAGGTCTTTGGCACAGAGCTGCCCCTGCTTACCACTAACAAATGGAAGATAGGACACACCTTTGCCGCCAGTGGTGCCTTGGCTATGGAAATGGCCGTGCTGATGCTCCAGCAACAACACTTTTTGCCTGTCCCCTACCTCCCCGCTGCCCCTGAGCGCCCACTTAGAAACATACTTATCAACGCCACAGGCTTTGGTGGCAATGCGGTAAGCGTGCTAATAAGTGAAAAGTGAATAGCTGTTTTTAACTATTCACTCTTCGTTTTTCATTTTTTGCAGAAAAGTTTTGGACATACCAAATATTTGTAGTATTTTTGCCAGCTGAATTATTTCATAAAAAACCAATCCTAATGAAGATTAGCAAAGAACAAATAGACGCGCTTAATGCCGTAATTACCTTAGAGATTGACAAGGCCGACTACCAAGGAAAGGTAGAGGAAGCACTGAACAACTATCGTAAGAATGCTTCTGTCCCAGGCTTCCGCAAAGGACATGTGCCTATGGGAATGATTAAAAAACAATATGAAAAGGCCATACAGATGGATGAGCTTAACAAACTCATCAGTCAGTCTTTGAATGATTTCATCGATCAGGAGAAGCTCCAGCTACTAGGCCAGCCTATTCCTAAAGAGGAAGGTTCAGATGCCAACTTTGGCGGCGATCACCACAAGCTTGTTTTTGAAATAGGCTTGGAACCTGAATTTACCATTGACCTAAGCCAACCTATTGACTACTACGATATCAAAGTAACTGATAAGGAAATAGATACTCAGATAGAGCACCTCCGTGGCCACTTCGGCTATTACGAGGAGAGCGATAGCATCACTGAGAAAAGCCAGATTTCAGGTACTTTCTTCAATGAAGCGGAACATATAGACAAATTCTTCACTTTCACCGCTGCACAATTGGGCGAAAAAGCCTTAGAAGCACTCAAAGGCAAAAAGGTAGGTGACCAACTTACCCTCTCCACGAAAGGCCTTTTCAAGGATCCACATATGCTTATGCAAGCCCTTGATAAACCACACGATGAGGTACACGACCTAGATATAGAAGTAACTTTCACTGTAGAGAAAATCCAAGAGCAGATTTTGGCAGAGATGAACGAGGAGTTCTTCCAAAAAGTATATCCTGATACCACTACCGAAGAGGCTTTCCGCGAGAAGGTAGCCAAGAGTATCAAAGAAGACTTTGACCACTCTTGCGATGTACGCCTTTTGGACGATGCCACTGAAACTCTTTTGGAAAGAACCAAGTTCGACCTTCCTGCTGACTTCCTCAAGCGCTGGATTCGCGCCACTAGTGAAAACCCTATCACTGAAGAAGAAGCGGCCGAAGACTACGAAAAATCTGAAAAAGGCCTACGCTACCAACTTATAGAAGGCAAGATCATAAAGGACAACAACCTACAGGTGTCTTACGATGAAATCCGCGAGTTCTGTGAAAACGCAATCCGCGCTCAGATGGCACGCTTTGGCTTGTTTGAAATCGGAAAGAAAGAGTTGGACAACTTTGTAAACAATACCCTAAAAGAACGTGCAGAAGTAGAACGCATTCACCGCGAACTCACCGGAGGCAAGCTCATACAGTTCTACAAAGAAAAAGCCAACTTGAACAAAATAGAGATTGATATAGACTCTTTTATAGAAAAGTTCTATTCACACCAACACCATCACTAATTAACAAGACATGGATTATTCAAAAGAATTTAAAAAATATGCTACCCAACATAGAGGCATCAGCAGCATGTACTACGATGCGATCGTCAGCAGCATGACTCCCTATATTGTGGAAGAACGCCAGCTGAATGTAGCGCAGATGGACGTGTTCTCACGACTTATGATGGACAGAATCATCTTCTTGGGTACTGATGTTAATTCGAATGTAGCCAATATTATACAAGCCCAATTGCTTTTCTTGGAAAGCGTGGATGCCAGTAAGGACATACAGATATACATCAACTCCCCAGGGGGTGAGGTGTATTCAGGCTTGGGGATCTACGACACTATGCAATTCATCAAGCCCGATGTAGCTACCATCTGTACAGGTATGGCCGCTTCCATGGCCGCAGTGCTGCTCTGTGCGGGTGCTCATGGGAAGCGCTCAGCCCTACCCCACTCCCGTGTGATGATTCACCAACCATTGGGAGGCGCACAAGGGCAAGCCAGTGATATAGAAATCACCGCCCGTGAGATCCTAAAAATCAAAGAAGAATTAGCCCTTATCATCGCACGCCATTCAGGCAAATCCACTGAGGAGGTTATCCGTACAGGAGACCGTGACTACTGGATGATCGCCAGCGAAGCCAAAGACTTCGGTATGATAGACGAGGTGCTTATCCGACAAAAATAACCCCTTAACATTCAAATATTATGAGTTCATCAACTGAAGTATGTTCCTTCTGTGGGAGGCATTCGGGAAAGGATGTTTTCCTTGTCTCCAGCGGTGTAGAGAGCAATGTATATATCTGTAATTTTTGTATAGAGCAAGCGGCAAGTATCTGGCGTTCTGAGATAGAGAACAACAAGAAGAAGGCCATCATGGCACTCAACAAAGACCTTCTGCTAAAGAAACCTACAGAAATCAAGGGCTTCCTTGACCAATATGTCATCGGGCAAGAGGCTACTAAAAAGGTGCTTTCTGTAGCAGTGTACAACCACTACAAGCGACTGCTACAAGAGCGCGATGAGCATGAAGTGGAAATACAAAAAAGTAATATCGTGATGGTTGGGCAAACAGGGACAGGTAAGACCCTTATGGCACGTACCATTGCACAGATGCTCAATGTACCTTTGGCCATTGTAGATGCCACTGTCTTTACCGAAGCAGGTTATGTAGGGGAGGACGTGGAGAGTATCCTCACGCGTCTGCTACAAGCAGCTGACTACGATGTGGATAGAGCCGAGCGCGGTATCGTCTTTATAGACGAGATAGACAAGATCGCGCGCAAAGGCGACAATCCCTCTATCACCCGTGATGTATCAGGCGAAGGGGTACAACACGCCTTGCTCAAACTCTTGGAAGGCTCTATTGTAAATGTACCCCCCAAGGGAGGGCGTAAGCACCCTGACCAAAAGTATATAGAAGTCAATACCGAGCATATCCTCTTTATCGCAGGGGGCGCCTTCGATGGTATAGAACAGATCATTGCCAAACGCATGAACCGCCAAGCAGTGGGCTACAATACCTCCAAGGAGACCCGTGTAGATGATAAGAACCTACTCCAGTATGTAACTCACAAGGATCTAAGAGATTTTGGGCTTATCCCTGAGATCATCGGCCGACTTCCCGTGCTTACCTATATGAACCCACTGGATAAGGAAACCCTCCGCATGATCCTCACCGAGCCAAAGAACGCCATTATTAAGCAATATATCAAACTTTTCGGCATGGATGATATCTCGCTTTCCTTTGAGGAAGATGCGCTGAATTTCATTGTAGAAAAAGCCTTAGAGTACAAGCTTGGTGCGCGTGGATTACGTTCGCTCTGTGAGAGTATCCTCACCGATGCGATGTTCTCCCTACCTGGTACAGGGGAAAAGAGCTTGGTAGTTACCCGTGCTTATGCTGAGGATAAACTCACCAAATCGGGCTTTACCCAACACCTACTTAGTGCATAATAGTTTAGGAATAGTTGTAAGGATATAGAGCTGCAAGGCGTCTATATCCTTTTTTTAACGTAGAAAACATGAAAAAGACTTTTTTATTATCTCTTCTATTACTCTTGGGAGTAGTAGCTTGTAAGCACAATTCTTCTGGGCAGATTGCCCCACAGAAGGATGTGATTACCAACCAGATTTATTTTGCTGATAAACCCATCGTTTCTGCTCACCGTGCAGGCAAGGGCATCGCAGGCTATCCAGAGAACTGCTTGCAGACGATTCAGTATCTTTCCAAAAAGGGTATCCACAGCTTTGAGATAGACATCTTTGAAAGTACGGATGGCGATCTTATGCTCATGCACGATGACAAACTCGGTCGTACTGCTACAGGGCAAGGCATCGTTTCCCAAATGAGCACCGAGGCGCTGCTCAAGGAACGTCTCAAAGATGATTTTGGCAAAGAAACCACTTTTCAAATACCGCTACTAAAGGACGTATTGGCTTGGTGTAAGCAACACAATGCCTACCTGATGTTGGATTTCAAAAAGGGGATTTCCTATAGCAAGGTAGCCGAACTGGTACGTGCCGAGCAGATGCAAGGGCAAGTGGTACTTATCAGCTACAATGTGGAACAAGCCAAAGCCCTCTATCGCGTAGCTCCTGAGATGCTTATCTCGGTTACGGTACGCAATCAGGACGAACTGGATCGTATCTTGGAAACAGGTATTCACAAGGACAAATTGGTGGCTTTCACTGGGGTACACTTGGCTGATGACAGTCTTTACAAAAAACTCAATGAGCTTAGAATCCCCTCCATTCTCGGTACCCTTGGTAACTTAGACAAGCGCGCTGAAGCCCGTGGCGACCATCTCTACAAAGAATGGGCACAGAAAGGTATACAGATATTCTCTACTGATAGACCTTTTGCACCAAAATTTTAATGATTAATGTCACTAATTAATGATTTAATGCCATTAATGATTAATGCCACACATGGGGGTCTTATGCGGTTTTTATCTAGCATGAGGGCTGCCGCTTTGGAGTGCTTGTGGCTT
Organism: Capnocytophaga sp. CM59; assembly: GCF_000293175.1. Taxonomy (NCBI): domain Bacteria; kingdom Pseudomonadati; phylum Bacteroidota; class Flavobacteriia; order Flavobacteriales; family Flavobacteriaceae; genus Capnocytophaga; species Capnocytophaga sp. CM59. Next base: position 8,534 of record NZ_ALNN01000006.1, on the reverse strand, counting down.
ACCGCACAGGAGTACTCATAAGGGGATATGCTTTTGCTTTCCTTAACCTTACAAGCAGCGTTACGGCGCTGCTTTTTTTGTTGGTTACAAGTGGCTTGTATACTTAGGCCTGCCACTTGCACTCTTAGGTTGCTATGATAAGGCTTACGGGCCTTGCTCATCGTATAGGAAACCTTAGCAAACCGAGATAGTACTTCATGATAGGGAAGTGATAGGGGCTGGGGAGTATAGGTAGGAATTAGTGATTAGACGCAATAAATTGCGTCTCTACATAGGTGGTGGCTAAGGTAGTTCCTTGCCTAGCATAGTCCTATGTAGAAACGCAATTTATTGCTTCCTAATGAATTAGAGTATAGGTTTTCCTGCGATAGTTAATTATATTTCCCCTTTTTCTACAGCGTCCTGAAGGGCGGCGATGGTAGCGTCAAGGTCGGTGTAGGAGAGGGCATCGTTGAGGAAGTAGCTTTCGTAACCGCTAGGTGGCAAGTAGATACCACGAGAGAGAAGCGCATGAAAGTACTTCTTGAAACGGCTATGATCGGCACGCTGGGCGGAGGCAAAGTCGGTTACAGGTGTCTCACTGAAAAAGACCGAACACATAGAGCCAAAGCGATTGATCTGTACAGGGATACCCGCTTGAGCAAATACTTTTTCAAATCCTGCGTGCAAGTAGGCGGTTTTCTTGGCCAAGCTATCGAATACCTCTGGCCTATTTTCTATCTCGGTGAGCATGGCCAGCCCTGCACTCATCGCCAAAGGATTTCCGCTGAGGGTACCTGCCTGATAGACAGCACCTGTAGGGGCTAAGTGATCCATAATCTCGGTTCGGGCAGCAAAAGCCGCCACTGGGAGCCCGCCTCCGATGACCTTACCAAAAGTTACTAAGTCTGCCTTGATATTCAAAGCCTCTTGAGCACCTCCTTTGGCCAATCGGAAGCCCGTCATCACCTCGTCCAAGATAAGGAGGGCACCCTGCTCATCACATAGGGTGCGAAGGCCTTCCAAGAAGCCTTTTGCAGGCAAGACACAGCCCATATTACCCGCGATAGGCTCTACTATAATGGCAGCAATCTGCTGGGGGTGGGCAGCGAAAAGGGCTTTTACCGAATCCAAATCGTTATAGGTGGCCAGTAGGGTGTCCTTGGCAGTGCCTTGAGTAACCCCTGGGCTATTAGGTACGCCGAAGGTAGTGGCGCCACTGCCTGCCGCAATCAAGAAAGAATCCGAATGGCCATGGTAGCAGCCTGCAAACTTGATAATCTTTTCCCGCTTGGTATAGCCACGTGCTAAGCGAATAGCACTCATACAAGCCTCGGTACCACTATTGACAAAGCGTATTTTTTCCACATGGGGCACCATAGAGAGTGCTTTTTCAGCAATCTGGGTCTCTACCTCGGTAGGCATACCGAAGGAGGTGCCTTTTTTAGCTCGCTCGGTAACGGCTTCTATCACAGGGGCATACGCATGACCGAAGAGTAGTGGCCCCCATGAGGCGATATAGTCAATGAGCTTATTGCCATCGGCATCGTAGAGGTAAGCCCCCTGGGCTCGTTCTACAAATACAGGGCTACCCCCTACTGAATTAAAGGCACGCACAGGAGAGTTCACCCCCCCAGGAAGTACCTGTTGCGCTGCTTGAAAGAGCGCACTGCTTCTTTTGTATGATAACATCTTTTTTTAATTGTTAATGGTTAATGGTCAATGGTCAATGCCTGACAGGTAAAACAACTGCAAAGATACGACTTTTTAGTGATTAGTGAAAAGCGAATAGAGAATAGTTCTTCACTTTTCGTTTTTGAGTTTCTTTACCCTTCTTTGGTAGCCTTGTAAGTAATTGCGCTGGAGGCGTGGGCTAAGAAAGGAACGGCTCACAAGTGTTTCTACTTCTTGACTGTGAGAGGTCATCTGCTCAAGGGTGCTTAGAGTCCATTCGCTGTCAAGACCTACCGCACTGGCTAAGGCAATGAATTGCTGGCGAATACCTCCTTGTGCTTTGGGCAGTAGTCCCTCGGTAAGAGCAAAATCGGTGTCCTCTATATGCAGCCTTGTATTGAGCAGGTCATAGGCAGGGCTTAAGCGAAAGCTGCCATGGCCGTCCTCTATCAAGGAAAAGTTTTTCAAGTGAGCATCTCCATTGGAAAAGAGGTAGTTAAAGAGCAGCAAACGAAATAAGCGCTCGGCCTGTGCCTCCCAAGAAGGGAGAAACTGCTTGAGGGCTTGGAACAACTCGTAATAACTACCGTGGTATTTGTAATTCCCGCCATGTGTTTGCGGAGCTCTGCCCAGTAAAGAAGCGAAGTCCTCTACAGCCAATTTATCCCCAGAGGGGCTTATGTCAAAGCGCTTAACAAGGTAAGCAGGCGCACCATCGGCAAAGAAAATCATAGCATTCTCTGCTGTTTCTATACCGAATACCTGTGCGGCGAGTTGCATGGTAAGGTGTTCGTTCGCTGGAGCAAATTCCCGATTTTTAGGCATGGGGGAGATAGGCTTTAGGATATAGCCCCCTCTCTTGGCTGCTTGGCTTAGGCTTAGCCGATTTCCCTCCAAGACAAGGGAATACTTGTCTTGATAGCCAGAGAGGGACATGGCTTTTCTGTTTTCCCAAAAGCGCTCTTGGAAGGTCTGCAAGGCAAAAGGCAACAAATGAGATACCTTGGCCTGTGCAAACAATCGCTGGAGTGCCTCAGGACTATAGGTATGGAAGCCTTGTGTGAGCAGAGCAGGACATACGTTTATAGAGGGTAGCTTATTCATTTTCTTTGATTTCTGCAACGGTAATGGCGCCAATGGTATCATGCTTGGCTATACACAGGAGCAAGCCAAAGTCATCATCTTGGTCTAACCGAAAGGCACGGCAAAGCAGTGTCCTATTCTCCCCCTCAGGCAATAGGTTGAACAGCACAGGAAACAGCCCCTCTGAAGTATAAGGCTCCGCCTGCTTAGGCATGGCAAGGCTGATGGGAGGTGCCTTAGTATCGGCCAGCCACAAGGGATCATAGACGAAACGGAAAGCCCCGTCGTCTCCCTGAGTTACTACCCCCGAAAGGGCACCTTTGTAAAGTACTTTTGCTTGCCGCATAATAAGTGAATAGTGAATAGTGAACAGTGAATAGTAACTTCTGACCACTGACTTCTGACCACTGGTAACTAAAACAAATGCAAAGGTACGATATTTTAGAGGGAAAGTCAAGAAAAGTTTTTGAGTTGTGAGTTGTGGGGGAATGGGGATTAGTGGGCTTAAACTCTTTATTGCTAAGACCTTTTTATTCCTTAACTAAAAAATTAACCGTGAATCATTAATCATTACCCGTTAAATTTTGTATATTTGCACCCATAATTATTTGGCTGGCATTGATCATTGCTGGCATTAAACCTAATAATCATGAATACTACTGCAACCTTAGTAAAACACATCATCAAAGCCCGCAAGAGTACTTTCCCTGCGGACTATACTGGGGAGCCTATCCCTCAGGAAGTGATAGACGATATTTTGGACATCGCCACTTATGCCCCTAACCATAAGAAAACCAAGCCTTGGCGACTGAAAGCCTTCCGTGGGGAGGAGAAAACTGCCCTAGGAGCTGAACTCCAACGCCTCTATAAGGGACATGTGCCCGCGGAGAAATTCTCTCAGGAAACCTACGATACTCTTGCCCAAAAGGTGGCCAAGACCGATACGATTATCTCCATCTCGGTGGAGTTCAGCGGTAAGGTACCCCAGTGGGAGGAAGTCGCTGCCGTGGCTATGGCTGTACAGAACATGTATCTGCTATGCACCGCCTACGAGCTAGGCTGCTACTGGGGTTCCCCTGCCTTTGGCCCTAAGCTCAAGGACTTCTTGCACCTTAGCGAAAACCAAGAGTGCTATGGAATCTTTTTTATAGGAAACCTTTAATAATGATTAATGCCAGCAATGATTAATGATTAATACTATTGTTATTCAATCATTGAACATTAATCATTGAACATTAATCATTGAACATTAATCATTGAACATTAATCATTGAATTCGTGTTACAATCATTAGCTATTAAGAACTTTGCCCTTATTGAGGATATCAAGATTCATTTCTCTAAGGGCTTTACTATTATCACAGGGGAGACAGGCTCTGGGAAGTCTATCCTCTTGGATGCGCTTGCCTTGGTCTTAGGCCGTAGGGCAGACCTCAGTGCCTTGAGAAACAAGGAGGAAAAATGTGTAGTGGAGGCCGAGTTTGCCATAGAGAACTATGCCTTAGCCGATTTTTTCAAACAGCAGGAGCTGGACTATGAACCGCTAACCATTATCCGCCGAGAGATTCTCCCTTCGGGTAAGTCCCGTGCCTTTGTCAATGACAGCCCTGTTACCTTGGACGTACTCTCTACGCTAGCCAAGGCGCTCATTGATATCCATTCCCAACATGATACCCAACAGCTCAGCGAGGAGGATTTCCAATTCTTCCTCATAGACGCCTTGGCCGAGAACACCCCACTGCTGGAACAATACCAAGCCGCCCTAAAGGTGTATAAGCAACAAGCCAAAAAGCTACAAGAGCTCAAGGACTTCCAAGAGAACACCCAGAAGGAGCACGATTATAATACCTTTGTCTTGGGAGAGTTACAAGAAATTGATTTGGAGGAAGGTATGCAAGAGGAGCTAGAGGCTTTCTATACCCAAGCCTCCAACAGCGAGACCATCAGGGACAACCTCACCGAGGCGGCCAATCTGCTGGCCGAGGAGGAGCAAGGTATCATGACCCAGATGCGCGACCTCTCCTCACTCTTTTCTACGCTGAGCAGCTATTCACCCCAGTACAACGAACTCTATGAGCGTATTGATGCGGTGTATATAGAGCTGGACGACCTCTCCCGTGAGGTGTATGACCTGGCGGAGAATGTGGAGTTTGACCCCAAGAAGCTCGTCCGCGTACAGAAGAAGCTCCAAAAGCTCTACGACCTACAGAAAAAGCACAAAGTAACGACCGTATCGGAACTTATCGCCATAGAGGAAGCCCTTGAGGCGAAAGTCGCCCAAATGGAAAACATAGAGGGGGATATAGAAATAGCTCAAAAGGAGGTAGATAAAGCCCTCGAAGGCCTGAGTGCCCTTGCTCAGAAGCTCCATAAGGCGCGTGAAAAGGTATTGCCTACCCTTACCAAGAGCCTACAGGCCTCCCTTAAGGACTTGGGTATGCCCAATGCCCAATTCCAAATCAGCCTGACCCCTACCGAGCAGTATTTGGCCAAGGGCAACGATAGTCTTTCCTTCCTCTTTTCAGCCAACAAAGGGGGCAACTTCGGGCTGCTTAAGAAAACCGCCTCTGGAGGGGAACTCTCTCGTATCATGCTCACCATCAAGCATCTGCTGGCTACCAAGATTGCCCTGCCTACCATCATCTTTGACGAGATAGACACGGGAGTTTCTGGAGAAATAGCCCACAAAATGGGAGAGATCATGAAGCAGATGAGCCAGAGCCGACAGGTATTTGCTATCTCTCACCTCCCACAGGTAGCCAGCAAAGGCGATGTACATATCAAGATATACAAAACCGACATCGCAGGCCGCACCACTACCCAGTTCCAAGAGCTTAGCCCAGAGGAGCGCATAGAGGAAATCGCCCAGATGCTCGGAGGAAAGGACATCACTGAATCGGCAAGGGAACACGCCAAGCAACTTCTTTCAAAAAGTTAGAAACTTATGACTCACCTAACTATCCAAGGAAGGAGCCTTACTGCTATGGAATGGGGAAACAGAATATTAATACTCGCCCTAACTACTTTTTTTGTTAGTGGCGTAAGCCATAGCTTTCTAACAGACACTCTTGACCCAATAGGTTTTCTGTTACGTATTCTTCTGGTAGTAGCTACCACTTCGATAATCATTTATACACTCATAATGATTTTCAAAGAGTACAAGTACACCTTATACACCCTCGTTATCCGTGGTGAGAGGCTAAAAATACATTATAAAGAACAGATTTTATATTCTTTGGAGAAAGATGCTATCAAAATGGCTTATTTTTTCAATCTCTCAGAGGAGAGATATAAAATGAGTAAGCCCTTCTTAGACTTATTCACAAAAGAAAAAGGTCGCATCCTACATCTGTGGATTGAATATAAGGATTATGAAGCCTTAAAAGCCTATTTTATAGAACAACATATCCCTGTAAAAGACGAAGTAATCTTTCTCAAAGACTAATAACAAACTCTTAAAATACCCTCAATTTGAATTATTTATCTGTAGAAAACATATCCAAAGCCTATGGGGAGCGGGTGCTCTTCGAAAATGTGTCTTTCGGTATCAACAAAGACCAAAAAATAGCCCTTATCGCTAAGAATGGGGCAGGGAAGAGTTCGCTGTTAAAAATCCTTATTGGAGAAGATACGCCCGATACAGGGCAGGTAGTCTCTCGCAAGGGACTAAAAATAGCCTTTCTCTCTCAAGAGCCTGCACTGCCTGAAGATTTAAGTATAGAAGACTATATCTTCCAAGAGGAAAACCCTATTCTGAAGGTCATTCAGCAGTACGAACATGCCCTCGAACACCCCGAAGACGAAGCAGCCTACCAAAAGGCTTTTGAGGCTATGGAGCGGCACGAGGCTTGGGACTTCGAGACCCAATACAAGCAAATCCTCTTCCAACTGAAACTCACCGACCTGCACCTGCCCATCAAGCACCTCTCAGGAGGTCAGCGCAAAAGATTGGCATTGGCCAATGTACTCATCAGTAAGCCCGACCTTATCTTCCTTGACGAGCCTACCAACCATCTTGACCTTGAGATGATTGAGTGGTTGGAGAACTTCTTTGCCAAGGAGAAAATGACGCTCTTCATGGTCACCCACGACCGCTATTTCTTGGAGCGCGTCTGCAATGAGATTGTGGAATTGGACGAGGGTACCCTTTATAGCTACAAAGGAAATTACAGCTATTTTTTGGAGAAAAAAGAGCAACGTCTACAGCAGGAGCAGGCCTCTCAAGAAAAGGCAAAAAACCTATATGTACGTGAGTTAGATTGGATACGTAGGCAGCCCAAGGCGCGTACTACCAAGAGCAAATCGCGTATTGATGATTTTGCGATTATCAAGGAGCAAGCCCAGAAGCGCCGCCGCGAGCATGTGGTAGAGCTGGAGATTGCCATGCAGCGCTTGGGAAGCAAGATTGTGGAGCTGCACAATGTGGTAAAGAAATTCCCTGAGAAAACGATCCTTGACCACTTCTCCTATGTATTCAAGCGGGGCGAGCGGGTAGGTATTGTAGGCAAGAATGGTACAGGCAAGAGTACCTTCCTAAACCTGCTCACAGGCAAAATTGCCCCCGATGCAGGTAAAATCATCATAGGGGAGACGGTACAATTTGGCTACTACACCCAGCAGGGCATTGAGATCAACCCACAGGAGAAGGTCATAGATGTGATCAAGAAATACGGCGAATACATTCCACTACTCAAGGGGCGCACCCTCTCAGCCGCCCAGCTCTTGGAGCGTTTTCTCTTTGATCGCAAGAAGCAATACGACTATGTAGAAAAACTTAGTGGGGGGGAGCGCAAGCGCCTATACCTCTGTACCGTACTGATTCAGAACCCTAACTTCCTCATTCTGGACGAGCCAACCAATGACCTTGACATCGTTACGCTCAATGTCTTGGAGGAGTTCCTTTTGGACTATGAGGGCTGCTTGGTGATTGTCTCTCACGACCGCTATTTCATGGATAAGATTGTGGATCACCTCTTCGTCTTCAAGGGCGGGGGAGAGGTGCAAGACTTTCCTGGCAACTACTCCGACTACTTTGTCTATGAGCAATCTACCCCTAAAGAAACCGCCAAAACCGAGGAGAAAGCCCCTACCCAAAAGAACTCCTGGCGTGGTGCCAACAGTCCCCTTTCCCAAAGTGAACAACGCGAATTAGCCCGTTTGGAAAAGGAAATTGCCCAGCTGGAAGCACAGAAACAAGCCATAGAAGCCCTCTTCGCCGAGGCCTCTCTCTCCACTGAGGAGCTACAAGAACAATCCCAAACCCTCAGCGAAGTACTCGCCCTTCTGGAGGAGAAAGGCGACCGCTGGCTGGAACTCTCCATGAAAGATAGTGATCAGTAGTCAGAAGACAGTGGTTAGTGGTCAGTAGTTAGTGGTCAGTAGTTAGTGGTTAGTGTCATGTCCTGAAATAGATTGACAAGTATAAATCTTAAAACAAGTATAAAAGGCATGACAAAGAAGCAGAAAGCATTAGTTCGGTACAGTGATTGCTTTAAGCTAAGTATCGTTGAAGAGATCGAGAAAAATGGATTGAGTATAGAAGATTGTCGTCGTAAATATGATATAAAAGGCGGCTCTACAATTCAGAATTGGCTCGAAAAATATGGAAAGAATCACCTATTAAACAAAGTTGTACGCGTGGAAACAAAAGATGAAGTAAGAGAAATTGAGCTACTTAGAAAAGAATTAGCAGCTTTAAAGAAAGCTTATGCAGAATTAGCATTAGAGAATAAAGTCAATCAAACAGTTATTGAAGTGAGTGATGAGATGTTTGGTACAGATTTAAAAAAAAAGTCCGAA
>NZ_ALNN01000005.1:0-152278 GCF_000293175.1 Capnocytophaga sp. CM59 | reverse complement strand
CCATTAGGAGCAAATAGGTAGTATTCAGGATTAAGTCCCTTGAAATGTTGGATCTCACCAAGTAGGATTTCTGGAATTATCTTTACCTTAACCAGTTTGTTTTTAGCTCTTACATTGAGTTTTGCACCCTCAAAATCTATGTCCTTAACTTGTAGACGACAGGCCTCGATAGGGCGCAAGAAGTTATAGCTTATGAATTTCACAAATAGAAGTAAGTCCTTATCTTTCTCCTCCAAAAGAGTAAAAATAGTATCCTGCTGGCTTTGTGAGTATGTTTTGTTACGTTCGGGTTTGGTAGGTAACTTCTTGATTTTGGATACTACATTATGGGGAATAAGTTCATTTTCTTCCAAGGTACTGAATATAGCGTTTAGTACAGCAAGGGTATTATTTCGGTTGCGAGGGCTTGATTTTAGTAGAATAGTATTTAGAAAGTCATTAACCTCTTTCTTGGTGATGTTCTTGATAGGTGCATTGTCTAAATAGTTGTTTTTCAGGAATTTTTGGAACAAACCTATACGATGTTTGTAGTCTATAAATGTTCGCTCGGATACACTATTTTTCTTTAGATTTAGCGCAAAATCAAGAGCAGAGCAAGCTGTATAATCTTGATTTTCATGGTTGTTTTCAAAATACTCATCAGAGGGTGTATAGCCACTTTTAAGAAGTTTTTCTATGATATTTCTTAGCTTATGAATACGTAAGTACCTGTTATCAAAATCCTTATACTCTTGATTGACTTTAAAGAAGATAGAAGGTTGTTTTACCATTTTCCCTTCTTCATTACGGAAGTAATAGTATACATACCAACGCTTATACCTCTGTAGGATCTGTTGTTTTTCCTCCTCTGAAAAGGCTGTTAAGCGTTTCTCTGAAATGATTTTAGGATAAATCTTAGGACTTGTATAGTTCTTTCTCTCCATAAGACCTTCGGATTTTTGATACTCACCGATATACTCGGTTTTATACTCGCTTTGTATCAGTTCATATAGTTTGGGCATAAAAAAATACGCTTGAGGGCGTATTTTTATTGGGATTGTTATATTGGGTGGAGTATGGGGCTCGAACCCACGACCTTCGGAACCACAATCCGACGCTCTAACCAACTGAGCTAAAACCACCATTTATTTCGGGTGCAAAGGTAATACTTTTTTTCTAATTAGAAAAATTTTTTTGATGGAAAAATGTATTTTTCAAATCCTTTTTTATAAGTCATTGTATTTCAGTGATAAAAAAACGAACTGTTAATCACTAACTACTCATCACTAAAAATTGGTCATTTGTCATTATTGTTGTATCTTTGCCCCTTAAAACGTCATAAGATAATGAAAGCAGGAATTGTAGGTCTCCCCAATGTGGGAAAATCAACGCTATTTAATTGTTTGTCAAACGCTAAGGCACAGAGTGCTAACTTTCCTTTTTGTACCATAGAGCCTAACTTAGGGGTGGTCAATGTCCCCGATGCACGTCTTGAAAAGCTCGAAGCTCTGGTTAACCCTGAGCGCGTACAGCCCGCCACTGTTGAAATTGTGGATATAGCAGGACTGGTAAAGGGTGCCAGCAAGGGCGAAGGACTCGGTAACCAATTCTTGGGAAACATACGTGAGTGCCACGCCATTATCCATGTGTTGCGTTGCTTTGACAATGACAACATTGTCCATGTGGATGGCTCTGTGAATCCGATTCGTGATAAGGAAACTATAGATATAGAACTACAGCTCAAGGATTTAGAGACCGTAGAGAAACGCCTCGAAAAGGTAACCCGTGCTGCCAAAGCTGGCGACAAGGTAGCCCAAAAGGAATTGGCGCTCTTGGGTCGCTATAAGGAGGCACTCCTACAGGGGATTTCAGCACGTGCTGTAGCGCTCAGCGAGGAAGAGGTAGAACTCAGCCAAAGCTATCAGCTACTTACAGCCAAACCTATTCTCTATGTATGCAATGTAGATGAGGCCGCTGCCGCCAATGGAAACAAATATGTGGATCAGGTAAGGGAGGCTGTCAAAGATGAAAATGCCCAAATCATCGTGCTTGCCGTGGCTACCGAGGCGGACATAGCCGAATTGGAAACCTACGAAGAACGCCAGATGTTCTTGCAGGATATGGGACTAAGCGAACCAGGGGCATCGGTGCTGATTCGTGCCGCTTATAAGCTCCTGAATCTACAGACCTATTTCACGGCAGGAGTCAAGGAAGTACGTGCCTGGACAATTCCAGTGGGTGCTACTGCTCCTCAGGCTGCTGGGGTGATACACTCCGATTTTGAACGTGGTTTTATCCGTGCCGAAGTGATTGCCTATGAGGATTTTATTACTTATGGCAGCGAAAGCAAAGTCAAGGAAGCAGGAAAAATGCGTGTAGAAGGGAAAGAATATATTGTTAAAGATGGGGATATTATGCATTTTAGATTCAACGTATAAAAATGAAGAATGTATAGTGAAGAGTGAAAAGTCATAATCGTAATTTTTCACTCTTCGTTTTTCACTTTTCATTTTATTTTGTACATTTGCCCCGAAATTTTATAAGTAACATCGTGAAAATATCAAAAGAGGCTAAAACAGCCATTATCGTTCTTATAGGTATAGCAAGCTTTATTTTTGGAGTGAGCTTTATCAAATCATCGTCTCTGTTCAATACGGATAAGGATTATTATGCAGTCTTTTCTCATTCGGCAGGCTTGCAATCAGGAACCAATGTTACTGCCAATGGGGTAAATATAGGTACTGTAAAGCAGGTAAAGATAGACCCGCAAACCGCTAAGGTTATTGTGACTTTCTCGGTGAAAAAGGACTTTACGTTTTCCAAGAGTACCAAAGCGGAGATCTACACCAGTCTTATAGGAAATACAGGCTTACAGCTTTTACCAGCCTTAGATGGGGCACCACTTGCTCAAGCGGGTGATACCTTGTCCTCACATATCCAAGCCAGCCTTATGGATGCCATAGGGGAGAACCTAGAACCAACGGCCAAGAACCTCAATAAGGTACTTACTTCGGTGGATTCACTCATGCTAACTTTTTCTAATACACTCAATCCCAAGGCACAACAGGATATCAAAGAGAGCTTGGCCAATCTGAATGTGACCTTGCAGAACATGAACAAGGCTTCGGTAAGTCTCAATAACCTTTTGGCTTCCTCTCAGGCACCTTTGCATAAATCATTGGCCAATGTGGAGACCCTCTCAGGTAACTTTGTACAACTCAGCGATTCGCTCTCTAAGCTACAAGTAGGCAAACTTATGACTCAGGTGGAGGGTACGCTCAATCAAGTGAATGACCTATTACAAAAGATAGAAAAAGGCAATGGTACCGTAAGCAAACTCCTTACTGACCCTAAGCTATACAATAACTTACAGACAGCTACCTCCGAACTCGGTTTGCTTATGGAGGATATACGTCTGAATCCTAAGCGTTATGTACATATCTCTGTTTTTGGTAAGAAAAACCAAGAGTATGAGACCCCTAAAAAAGTAGAAACACCTATCTCTGAAAGGAATTAGTGATTAGTGGTTAGTCGTTAGTGGTTAGGAGCTAACAACTAACCACTAGTCACTAAAAACTAATCACTAACAACTAAAAACTAACTCCTTGTTTATTCTATTAGTCATAGTGGGCATAGCCCTTTTTGTACGCAATATGCGTAGGCTTCGCCGTAATATACGCTTAGGGACAGTGGTAGATACCTCTGATCATAAGCGAGAGCGGCTTTTGCGCATGCTTCGCTTGGCCTTAGGGCAAGGGAAAATGGGCGTACGTCCTGTGGCAGGACTGTTACACCTTTTTGTATATGTGGGCTTTATAGTGATCAATATAGAGGTCTTGGAAATCCTTATAGATGGGATTTTTTCCACTCACCGTGTCTTTGGCTTTATGGGGACTTTCTACAATATCCTCATTGGAACCTTTGAGTGCTTGGCGCTCTTGGTTATAGTGGGTGTGGTTACCTTCTATATACGTAGAAATGTGCTTAAGATTCCACGCTTTCGCAAAAAGGAATTACAAGGCAAGGCCAAGCGTGATGCCAATATCATTCTCTATGCCGAAATGGTGATGATGAGCCTTTTTTTGGTGATGAATGCTTGCGATAGTCTCTTGCAAATCAGAGAAGTAGCTCCTTATGCTAAAGTAGGTGCTTTCCCCATAAGCCAGTGGCTCACCCCACTCTTTTCCTCTTTTTCAACTCCTGTACTCATCGCTATAGAACGTACCGCTTGGTGGGGGCATATTATAGGAATATTTGCTTTCCTTAATTACTTGTATTACTCCAAGCACTTACATATCCTCTTGGCGTTCCCCTATACCTATTATGCACCAGTAAAGCCCAAAGGAGCTTTGGATAACCTGCCCACAGTGACCAAAGAAGTCCAACTGATGCTTGGCACTATAGAGGATAGTGGGGAACAGGAGGAAGAGACACCTACCTTCGGTGCCGCTGATGTGATGCACCTGAGCCGTGTGCAACTACTCTCAGCCTATAGCTGTACCGAATGTGGCCGCTGTACCGATGAGTGCCCTGCCAACCAAACGGGCAAGCTACTTTCCCCTCGTAAAATCATGATGGATACCCGCCGAAGAGTGCAAGAGGTGGGTGAGAATATACAGAAAAATAAGGGTGTTTTTCACCCTGACAACAAACAACTCTTAGGCGATTATATTACCCCAGAAGAATTGTGGGCTTGTACTACTTGTGCTGCTTGTGTAGAGGCTTGTCCTATGGAGATCAGTCCTATGTCTATCATTGTGGATATGCGTCGCTATATCGTCATGGAGCAGTCCGCAGCCCCTGCCGCACTTAATAAAATGATGACCCAAATGGAGAATACCTCTTCCCCATGGGGTTATAATCCTTCAGAAAGAGAAAAAATGTGGAAAGAATAGGAAATTTGTTTTTTTATTCGTAACTTTGTCTCTCTATATAACCTTATTAATAACCTATTAATCAGCTATAATATGTATAAAGTAGTACTATTACGTCATGGACAGAGTGAATGGAACAAACTTAACCTATTCACAGGTTGGCAAGATGTAGATCTTACCGAGCAGGGAGTACAAGAGGCACGTGAGGCAGGTCGTGTGCTCAAAGAAGAGGGCTTCCTTTTTGATGTGGCTTATACTTCAGTGCTCAAAAGAGCCATCAAAACGCTTAATAACGCCTTGGAAGTTATGGGCGAACTATGGGTGCCTACCTATAAGAGTTGGCGCCTCAACGAAAAGAGTTATGGGGCTTTGCAAGGTCTTAACAAGGCTGAAACAGCTGCCAAATACGGAGAAGACCAAGTACTCCTTTGGAGACGTTCGTACGATGTACAACCTCCGCTATTGGAAGAGAGCGATGAGCGTCACCCCTCTCATGATCGTCGTTACAATGCTCTTACCAAGGAAGAAAAAACCGCAGGAGAAAGCCTTAAGGACTGCTACGATCGTATGCTCCCCCTATGGTTCAGCGATATAGCTCCTGCAATAAAAGAAGGTAAAAGCGTGATTATTGCCGCCCATGGTAACAGCTTACGTTCGTTAGTACAATATTTGGATAGTCTCTCTGAAGAAGAAATCCTAAAACTCAATATTCCTACAGGAGTGCCTTTGGTATACGAATTGGATGCTGACCTTAAGCCTATCAAGCACTACTACTTAGGTGACCAAGAGGCTATAGCAGCGGCTATTAACAGCGTAGCGAACCAAGGAAAAAGCAAATAAAAGTTTTGAGTTTTGAGTACTTAGTTCTGAGTTATTGCTCAAGATGCAATTCAATAGTTAAGATGTTATCACAACTATCTAAGACGCAATAAATTGCGTCTCTACACATGCGCTGGCTAAGGTAATTCTTGCTTAGCATAGTCATTTGTAGAGACGCAATTTATTGCGTCTTAATAAGTTAGATTGTGAGAAAGTTTTTTTAAAACTCAAAACTCAAAACTCAAAACTCAAAATTTATAATAAAATTCATATCAGGGAAGCGAACAGAGCGGACGGGTTCTCCTTGGGCAACGACATATATATGCCATTGGGATCTAACTGACTGAGATGAGTGATGGTCATTTTTATAAAGGTAAAAAATAAAAGGTAAAAAGTAAAACTATAAGGCAAATGTGAGCAATAGGGAGTTTTTACTTTTTACCTTTTACCTATTATTTAATAATGTCAAATCCTGTGTATTTGCGTAATACTTCAGGGATGACGATACCTTCAGGGGTTTGATAGTTTTCCAAGATACCCGCCAAGACACGTGGTAAGGCCAGTGAGCTACCATTGAGGGTATGAGCGAGTTGTGGCTTGCCTTCAGCGTTGCGGAAACGAAGCTTAAGACGGTTGGCTTGGAATGTCTCAAAGTTGGACACGGAACTGATTTCCAACCACTTTTCTTGAGCAGTAGAATAAACCTCAAAGTCATAAGTAATGGCAGAGGTAAAGCCTAAGTCTCCTCCGCAGAGGCGTAGGATGCGATAAGGGAGTTTCAGTTCGTTGAGGATTCCCTTTACGTGTTCTACCATTTGGTCAAGCGCCTCATAAGAGCGGTCAGGGTGCTCTATACGGACGATTTCCACTTTGTCAAACTGGTGTAGGCGGTTCAGCCCTCTCACATGAGCACCATAGCTACCTGCTTCGCGGCGGAAACAAGGGGTATAGGCGGTACAGCGGATAGGCAGGTCGCTCTCTGCCAAGATCACATCGCGGAAGATATTCGTTACAGGTACTTCGGCGGTAGGAATTAGGTAAAGGTTATCTATCTGTACATGGTACATCTGTCCTTCCTTATCGGGGAGCTGTCCTGTACCATAGCCAGAGTCCTGATTGACCATATGAGGCACTTGGTATTCCAGATAACCCGCCTCGGTATTCTTGTCCAAGAAATAGGAGATGAGCGCTCTTTGCAACTTAGCTCCTTTGTCTTTATAGACAGGGAAGCCTGCTCCTGTGAGTTTTACCCCTAATTCAAAGTCAATGATGTTGTATTTCTTAGCCAATTCCCAGTGAGGGAGGGCACCCTCGAAGAGGTGAGGGATCTCGCCTGCTTGGAATACAGTGAGGTTGTCCTCTGCTGTTTTTCCTTCGGGGACGAGTGCATTGGGGATATTAGGGATACGATAGAGGATATCATTAAGCGAATTGACTGTTTCCTCAAGAGAAGTACTGTATTGTTTGATTTGTTCTTTGAGGTCTGCCGTTTGTGCTTTGGCAACTTCAGCCTCTTGTCTCTTGCCTTCCTTCATTAGCGTACCAATCTCTTTGGAGAGTTTGTTGCTTTCTGCAAGGGCATTGTCCAATTTGGTTTGTATAAGGCGACGCTGTTCGTCTAAGGCGATAGCCTCCTCTACGAGTTCTAATTCTTTGAAGTTTCTCTTCTTTAATCCGTTGATTACGAGATCTTTGTTCTCGCGAATGTAGCTGATTTGTAACATAGTAATTGATTTTAAGTAAAAAGTGAAAAGAGAACAGTGAAAAGTGAATAGAGGAGAAGCCATTAGTCACTCGTCACTCGTCACTTGTCATTATTTAAGTACTCTACTGGTTTTGGCATAGGCTTTTTGCCAATAGTTTTCTGAAAGGCTTGATACGGTAATGCCTTGGGAGACGGAGGCGTGTATGAATTTGACTTCATCGCCTACTCCTACTACGATACCTACATGGCTGATGCGATTGCGCTTTCGGTTGGTTTTGAAGAAGAGCAGGTCGCCGACTTCAGCTTGGCTTAATGGAATATCTTTTCCTTGGGTGGACATCTCAATAGAGGAACGGCTCAAGGGGACATTGATAGCGCTGAAAGCAGTACTTACAAATCCTGAGCAATCCATACCACTACGACTGGTACCTGCCCACTTGTACGGAGTACCTATATAAGAATAGGCCGAGTCTATTAGGGTAACAATACGCTCTTCAGCGCCTAAAGCAGCCATATCAGGCTTGATGAGCAATTCTGCTCTTCGGCTGATGGGCATGGCCGATTCGTCAATAACCTCTCTCTCATAGCGGGAGATATTTCCAAAGTCGGTGGCAGCGATGAGCATATCATTGGCTCCTTCCATATAGGAAGGGTTATCTACCAATTCTCGAGCAGGGCGATTCTGCGCTTGTAGGGAAAGACCTGCTAAAAAAGCAAAAGTAAGAGTAGGAAATATTTTTTTCATAGATCTATTTTTGATAAATATCTTTTACAAAATGAGTGTTGTTTTCTTTGAGGCATGAGTTATAAGCACACGTCAGTAGATGAAAATGAACTACTTGGAAATCATCTGATAGCGCTCCGCAAAGTTACGGAATTAATTGATTAGTTGTATGTTTTTTTTCGTTTTTGTTGATAAAAACCTTATTTTGTTTATATCAAATGTTAAACAAGCGCGAAACCTAAGGTGTAACTGGTGAAAATTCACTATATTTGCGCCAAAAATATGGTACAGCTCTTCTCCACTAAACTTCTTTCCCCAGCTCAGTTGCAGGCCTTTGTTTGTGCAGGCTTTGCGCTGGAGATGAGCGATTTTATCAAGGTGGTACCTGCCACTGCTTTGACCTCGGTTCCTCAAGCGGATTATTTTTTGCTAACCAGCCAAAATGCCTTATATGCCTTGCGCTCCATGCCTTGTTATGAGCAACTCCCTCACCGAAAGGCTTTCTGTGTAGGGGAGAAGACCCGAAAGTTACTCGAAGCGGAGGGTTGGGAAGTAGTGGCATCGTTTGACTATGCCAAGCAGTTAGCACCCTATTTGGTCAAGCATTATGCTAAGAGTTCGTTTGTGTTTTTCTGTGGAGAAAAACGAATGGACACCTTACCTACTACTTTGAAAGCAAATCATATACAACTCCAAGAGTGTCTTACTTACCATACACAACCAACTCCAATGAAGCTCACCAAGCACTACGAGGGGCTCCTCTTCTTTAGTCCTTCTGCTATAGAGAGTTATCTAAGGGAAAATACCCTATCGGGGGAGAAGGCTATATGTATAGGAACTACCACTCAAGCGGCTTTGCCTGAAGCAGTGGAGAGCTATGTAGCTGAACGCCCTACGGTGGAGAGCGTTTTGGCGTGTTGCAAAGAACTATTTAAAAACAGATAAACATACTAACTCATGATAAAGAATGATCTTTTCCTAAGAATCCTAAAGGGTGAGACTACCGAGCGACCTGCGGTATGGATGATGCGTCAGGCGGGGCGTTACCTGCCTGAATTTCGTGCCTTAAGAGACAAATATGACTTTTTCACACGCTGCCGTACCCCAGAGCTGGTAGCCGATATTACTACCCAGCCTGTGGATATAGTAGGGGTGGATGCGGCTATACTCTTTAGCGATATCTTGGTCGTACCCCAAGCTATGGGAATAGAAATAGAAATGAAAGAACAGGTAGGACCTTTTCTGCCGCACCCAATTCGCTCTGAAGCGGATATAGAGCGGGTAGAAATCCCCGATGTTTCTCATGCGCTGGGCTATGTGATGGACGGGATACGCCTAACGAAAGAGCGCTTGGCAGGTAGCGTTCCTCTTATTGGTTTTGCTGGTGCACCATGGACTATCTTTTGTTATGCAGTGGAGGGTAAAGGCTCCAAAAACTTTGATGTAGCCAAGTCCTTTGCCTTTTCTCATCCTGAATGGGCACATACTTTGCTTCAGAAAATTACCGATACTACCATTGCCTACCTCAAAGAAAAGGTAAAGGCAGGGGTAGATGCCTTGCAGCTTTTTGACAGCTGGGGAGGTGTGCTTTCTCCTGAGGACTATCGCCTATACTCTTGGCGCTATACCCAACAGATTGTAGAGGCACTCTCTGAGCAGGTGCCAGTGATTGTCTTTGCCAAAGGCTGTTGGTATGCTTTGCAAGAGATGAGCCAGAGTAAGGCCGCTGCCTTGGGGATAGACTGGAGTTGTAGCCCTGCTGTGGCACGCAAGCTCACCGCAGGCAAGAAGGTACTCCAAGGAAACCTAGACCCTGCATGGCTGCTTTCTTCTCCTGAACTTATCAAGGAAAAAACTTGGCAAATGATTCGCTCCTTTGGCAAAGAACACTATATAGCCAACTTAGGCCATGGCATACTCCCTCATGTGCCAGTGGCACATGCACAGGCCTTCGTGGAGGCTGTGAAGAACTTTAAGGAGTAATTAGTTCTATAGCCTTGGCGACCCCTGTGGAGGCTTTTTGAGCAATTACAGTAAGGTCGCCCTTGCTATGCAAGGAGGGGTTGGGGTCTATGTAAAAGACAGGGATACCTTCCCTTCGGTAATCCATCAGCCCAGCGGCAGGATACACTTGTAGGGAAGTACCTATGACCATGAGCACATCGGCGGTATAGACTTCTTCTATGGCCTTATCCAGCAAGGGAACTTCCTCACCAAACCACACGATATGAGGGCGCAGTTGGGCACCCGTAGGGCTTTTGTCGCCTATATGAATATCTCCTGTACAGGGATAGGTTGTGTAAGGATCATCTACCCCACGGCTTTTGAGCAGTTCGCCGTGTAGGTGTATGATGTGTTGGCTACCTGCACGCTCATGCAGGTCATCTACATTCTGAGTGATAACCACTACATGGAAGCGCTTTTCTAAGTGAGCCAAGAGGCGATGTGCCTCGTTGGGTTCCACTTCCTTGAGCTGACGGCGGCGCTGGTTATAGAAATCCAATACCAATTCAGGGTTAGCAGCGAAGCCCTCAGGGGTGGCTACTTCATTGACATCGTAGCCTTCCCAGAGGCCTCCTGCATCACGAAAGGTGCTAATGCCGCTTTCGGCACTGATACCCGCACCGGTGAGTACAACTAATTTCTTCATAATTTATAAGGGGTCTAATGTACAAATTTTCTAAAATAGCCACATTCGGCTATGACCTCTTGGTAATACTTTGTATGGGCATATCGGCGGAGTTCTTCGAAAGCATCCCATCGGTAGTGCAATCCTGTATCTAAGGACTCTCTGGTGTATTCTTCTTTGCAGAAAAAGTTCCTGTTATAATACTCATTGCGTTCTACTTTGGCTAGCAGATAGGTGATTTTTGCCCTTTGCTCATCATTGGAGGCGTGTTTTTTGGCTAAGAGATAATACTTTTTAGCTTGTTTCATATTTAGTAAGACGTCCCAATGCTCTGCACTGACACGATAGCCATACTCGTCTATGATAGGATTGAGATAGAAGAAGCGCACACTGCCAAAATAAGAGGCATTGTAGAATGCATTTCCTACCAAAAGAGCATTGTTATAAGGGTCATCTCCTTTAGCTATTTTATCTTCCATCTCTTTTACCTTTTCAAGGAAAGATAGTTTGGTATATTTCACCTTTTTAGGTAGAGCATGTTCGCAGTCGGCACAATCTCTTATCTTGCCATTGAAAGGATTGGCAGGGAGGATTGCTTTTTCCTGTGGCGTTTTCTTCATAAGAGCAATAGCCTCAGTGATTTGATCCTCATAGAAGGCATAGATAGCCTTACTTTCGTAGATATCATTGAGTGTATACTGATATTTCTTAGCCCAAAAAGTCTCCCAAGGGGTCTTGTCTTTCTTTTGCAAAAACTGTTCCATAGCGGCTGTTTGCGCCTCTTTTCTGTAATATCCCTTAACAGAATAAATTAGTTCGGCCATAATAGGATTATTCTCTGCCTTATAGAGCATAGAGAGATATTTTCCTATAAATACAAGGGCATAGCCACTTCGTAAAGCCTCTTGTCCTTCAGGGGCTTTGTATTCCCAAAGCCAAGGCAAGTCCTTGAGGAGTTTTTGCTCGGCCTGTGGAGTGATACGCTCTAGGGCAGCAACCTCATTGAGCAGGCCAATAAGGCGTACTTGTGCCTTTTTGGCAGGATTGTCAGCCATTTTTTCTGCCTTGGAGAGAAAAGTACGAGCCTCGTTGAACTCGTTTCGGAAGCTACTAACATAGCCCGCGGCTACCTGCCATAGATAAGGGTTGGCTACTTTTTTGTCTTTGGCGGTGGTCAGGATCCAATCGGTAGGGTAGTCTTGGGTGGCTACCGCTAGGGTATGCTGGTGGTAAGCCTTGTAGGAACTGATAGGCTCTCCATAAGAACCATAGATATTTACCTTGGCTTCTAAGCGATTGACATAACGAGAGAGCAGAAAATCCACATAAGGAGATTGGCTATCCAAAGCAAGGATTTTTTCTATAGCGTCTTTCTCACTATTGTAATAGCCGTCCATTGCCCATAGAGCGCATTGCTCTTGGGTGGAAAGGCCAGCGGAGAGCTTATGAAGTTGTTCAGCGGAGAGCGGACGATACTCGTAAGTAACCGTTTGTCGCAAAGAGGGTACTTTGTTGAATATCTGAGCTAGCAAGGGGGTACTCTTGGCATAGTTCTTCTGAGCGATATAGGCGCCTGCTACATAGTGCATACCGCGATAGTAGAGGTCAGTACGTGGTTGGGTGGCCTCTGTTTGCATGAAATAGTCAATTACCGAGGCACGCTCTGCTGAATAGAACTTCAGACGCATGAGCTGATACCACATTCTATGGGCGAAGAACTCGTCTTTGTCCTTGAGGGCATTTTGGTAGAGGGTCTCTGCCTTGCTGATTTCCGCCTGTTGGGTATAGGCAACCTTGCGGCTATCATAGTCCCAGCGGTTATAAGATACATTGGTAATAGCCTCATTGTCTCTGGCTATAGCAAGTAGGGAGAAGAAGCGCTGCACTTTTTTATCGGACGGAGCAGATTGGTGTATCTCCTTTAGTGCCTCTTTGTCATAGAGGTAGTACTTGATTTTTTCCTTAGTGAGCGCTTTGCCCAAGTACTCTGACCAGCTTTGGATATCGGTCTGGGAGAAATCCCTTGACTGCTCATCTATATAGTTGTTTCCATAGAAAAGGTAGTCGCTATCATAGAAAAGTGGGGTATAGGATTTTTGAGATACGGTAACCTCTGGTGAGAATGCCGAATTGTAATCATAGCCCATGAACCCATCAATACAGGCATAGAGGTAGGTACCATAGGCAGCAGCGATGAGCAGACATAGCTTAGCGCAGTTTTTTAAAAAAGTCTTTTTCATAGGTGTCAATATTTGTGTTTAGGTCGTATAAAATAATCTCTTCGGGGGCGGACTTTAGGTACTTAGTAAGGTCGGCCTTCATGGTCAAAAGGTCAGTCTGGCTGATCTCTTCTATCTTGATAATATCGCCTTTTTGCCAACGTTGTCCCTTGTAGGCAATAGGTTCAGTAACCAAGTAACAATCGCTGTTGCCCATACGACTGAGTTGCCTCAGTGTATCAGCCTCCGCAAAGGTAAGTCCTCCGACAAGGTCGGTTACCTCCCCAGCTATGGAGTGCATGCCCCAGCTGAATATAGGCAAGGCTACCTTCAGCGGTAGGGGATAGGAGCGCAGAGCGGGCAGGTACTTCTGGGCGGTGGCGCGGTCATAGATAGAGTTGGCCCCTGTGGCGGTAATCTTACCCATGTTATAGTACATCAGCACCCCATAATCCACAGGAGGAATCCCCGTACGGTCGTGGTACTTGACCTGATGCAGACGGATGGTAGCCGAAAGCTGATAAGAGTTTTGTGCTCTGAAATACTTGATAAAATCAAAAAAATGTGTTTTGCTTTTGAGCGACCAATCACAATCCAATTGTACCTGCTTGACCGTCAGGTTGTAGGAGCGATTGATTTGCTCTATATACCCACTGAGCTTTTCTGCCAGTTGCTCCGCAGCTACTTTATCGCTTAGGAAAACCTCATTCTTAATATAGATGACAGGAATAACCTCCTTGCCCTTAAGTGCTGCTGCGTCCAACTCTACAGAAGCATCGGGGACAGCCTCCCCCTCCAGCAAAATGATATCACAATAGCGGATATAGAGCTTTTGGACATCATACTCCGAGAGAAATTCCTGCTGAGGAGCACTTAAGGAAAAGCGTGTTTTCCAGTAATAGACACTCAGCTGAGCAACAGGAGTGGTTCTTTGGCAAGCCAAAGAAAGGAACACTAATGAGTATAATAGTACCTTTTTCATAAAGCCATCATTTCTTTTAAAAAGGGATATATACTTTGTGCTAAATAATGTACTTCCGTAGTATAGCGAATGGGTTGTCCCTTATCATCTCTCTCAAAATGTTTCAGACTATTATCTATAGCTGTTTTGATATGTATAGGAGCCTTACGTGCATCAAAACCTCCTTTTATTTTGTGATTTAAAAATTCCTTAAAGGTTGTATAAGTTTTTACCTCTTCCTCTTTTGGTTTATCTTCTATAAAATGGTAATATAGCCAAACTTCAAAAGAAGGATTACTTTGGCTTACTTCCCATATATTTTCGTCTGTTTTCCTTTGCATACAGAAGGTCTTTAGCTGGGTTATTTTTTCATTCTCATTCCAGCGATCAGTATCAATAACAAACCATACCTCATCATGATAGTCAGGGCTTAAAACAATTTCCTGAAAATAATCTATGGCTTGATTTCTAAGTTTCATAGGGTCGGATTTGCCTTCCTCATTTCCGATAGGGATAATATCAATATTAGACGAAATACCAGAGAAGTAGTTGAAATAGCTAACTTCTCTATCACCCTCACAAAAGATATACACCTTTTTAGCTTCGCGACTAGGGGCCTTTCGTTGGTATAGTTTATTTCTAGTCAGATATGCTTTCATCAGTATGCCAGTTAAGTTCTTTTAGGTTTGATAAAAAAGGTATGCCCCCATAACGCCCATTGAGGTAGCCGTCTTCAATATTAGCGGTATTACTGATATTGAAATCACTTAATGAGTACATATGGGTAGCTCCCCCCTTGTCCTTTTGGGTGAACCAGATCTCGTCGGTACGCAATATTTCTTGGTCTAATAAGCATGATTCGTGGGTAGTAAAAATGAGTTGTCCTTGGGCAGAGGTATCTGATGATATTTTTTTAATAAGTTCTTTGATCATCATAGGGTGAATGCTGCGTTCTATTTCATCTACTACAAAAACTACCTCTGCATTGATAACACCATTTATCAGGGGCGTATATTCTAATAGTCGCTTTGTACCATCTGATTCCCAACCAAAGGGGAAGAAAACTTTATGTCCTTCTTTGTCTAAGTGTTCCGTAAAGATTCTTTTTGCAAAAATCTTATCATTCTCTTCCATTACAAAAGTAATTTCCTCTCCTGTATCTGGATTCGTATTGGTAAAGAGCTGTTCCTGGTCATTCTTTATATTGTCCTTCAGATAATTCATCTCATTGCCTTGACCTACAATCTCTCTTTTTTGAATATCTATCTTTTGGATGCCTGTGCCAAGTGTAGGAATAAAAGCATTGGCAAACATGGTCGTACTATCATCAGTATCAAACTTATGGGCTATTCCTCTAATTTTAAAATTGGAATTAAGTACGATGAGCACATCAGAAAACCATTCGAAAACATTGTCAATATCAGCATACTCATTGGGGTATTTTTGAGTGAGAAAAGTAAGTAATAGTTCGTCTTTACTCAATAATTTATCACTGAGTAGTTCCAAAAACATACGTTCTTTTTCATTCTTTACTTCACTCTCTATAAAGGGAATTTCTTGTCTTTCGTTAGTTAAACTACGTTCAAAAACGATACGATCTTCCTTGTCCTTAAAAGTTTCTACAAGCGTTTCATTAAGTATTTTCTTTTGGTCAAAGGTAAGTGTATAGTAATACATTTTACTATTTGAGAGCAGCTCTATAGCTAATGAGATAGGTTTTGTAAGGGCTTCGCCACTTAGCTTGAACTTATAATCACTTACCTCATCTATGATTTTTCCTTTTTTTACTATATTCTGTAACAAACCAATAGCCCTTACAAAGTTAGATTTACCCGAAGCATTAGCTCCATAGATAGCACTTAAGCGTAGGAAATCTACCCCATTACAATGTTTCTTATGGTGGGGCAAGTGTTCTGAATCATTGGTAAGAAGGTTGAATTCCGTTTCTTCTTCAAATGAATATAGGTTTTTTACTTGAAATCGTATAAGCATATTCTTGCTGTTTGTTCTCTGTTAAGGCTTTACTCCTATGGAACAAAGATAGTAAAAAAATGAATAAAATCTATCAAATAACCATCAAATAAAAACTCATTGATTATCAATCATTTAATTTTTAAAAGCCCAATTCTATCAAATGACTGTCAAATAAAAACGTATTGATAATCAATTGTTTAATTTTTAAAAGCCCGATTCTATCAAATGGCCGTCAAATAAAACGCTGTATAGAGTCATGGGTATTTCTTGCAAATGTACAAATAAAAAATAAAAAATAAAATAGAAAATGGGGAAAACTTTTATAAGTTCTATCGGTATTAATCATAAAAAACTATTTGCTCCTTTCAAAAAAAATAACTACCTTTGTAGCTCACTGCGAGAAATACAATATTTAAATTTACTATAATGAAGAATTACGATGTAATTGTCATAGGAGCAGGACCTGGAGGTTATGTAGCTGCTATCCGTTGTGCTCAGTTAGGAAAGAAAACCGCTATTGTGGAAAAATACAATACGCTAGGAGGTACTTGCCTTAATGTGGGCTGTATCCCTTCCAAGGCACTATTGGACTCCACTCACTTGCTTGATGATACTCATAAGCATGCTCCCATACATGGAATAGAAATTTCTGGAGATATCAATGTTGATTTTCCAAAAATGGTAGCGCGTAAACAGGCCGTAGTAGACCAGAATACACAAGGGATCAACTTCCTTATGAAAAAGAACAACATAGATGTATTCCATGGAAAAGCTTCATTTGTCTCTCCTGTTGAACTACAGGTACAAGGAGCGGATAATGAAACGCTTTCGGCAAAAAACTTTATCATCGCAACTGGCTCTAAACCTTCTGCTTTGCCCTTTATCACTATTGACAAAGAACGTGTAATTACCTCCACTGAAGCCTTAAGCCTTCGTGAGATACCCAAACACCTAATTGTCATAGGAGGAGGGGTGATTGGTTTGGAACTTGGTCAAGTATATCTCCGTTTAGGAGCTCAGGTATCTGTAGTGGAATACGCTCCAAGTATTCTTCCTACTATGGATGCAGCCATTGGTAAGGAGCTTAGCAAAGTGCTTAAAAAGCAAGGATTTGAAATCTATACCGATAGCAAAGTAAAAGAAGTTACCCGCACTGGCAATACCGTTACTGTGAAGGCCGATGGCCCTAAGGGCGAGATTGTTCTGGAAGGGGATTACTGTTTGGTGGCTACCGGACGACGTCCTTATACTGAAGGCTTAGGTCTTGATAAAGCAGGGGTACAACTCAACCAACGTGGACAAATAGAGGTCAATGAACACCTACAAACCTCAGCAGCACATATCTATGCTATTGGTGACGTGATCCGTGGGGCAATGCTCGCCCATAAGGCAGAAGAGGAGGGCGTATATGTAGCAGAACTCTTGGCAGGAGAAAAACCACATGTGAATTATGATCTTATCCCAGGGGCGGTATATACCACACCTGAAGTGGCTGCGGTAGGAAAGACTGAGCAACAATTACAAGCCGAAGGACGCGCTTACAAAGTAGGGCAATTCCCTATGCGTGCCTTGGGTCGTGCCCGTGCCAGCTTGGAGACTGATGGATTTGTAAAAGTCTTAGCCGACGCCACTACCGATGAGATTCTCGGCGTACATATCCTCGGAGCGCGTGCTTCCGATCTTATAGCTCAGTCGGTTGTAGCTATGGAATTTCGTGCCAGTGCCGAAGATATTGCTCGTATCTGCCATGCACACCCTACCTATAGCGAAGCTGTAAAAGAAGCCTGCTTGGACGCTACTGGTAAGAGGCCGATACACATGTAGTTAGTGACAAATGACTAATGATAAATGACAAGTGACTAGTGATTATACCATATTAGGATTAGTCACTAGTCACTTGTCATTAGTCATTAATTTAAAGTTTTTTCACCCCATGTTTTTTTGCCCAGCCCGTACGGCCATCGGCTGCTTTGAGTTTGTACCATTCTTGGACTTGGTCTAAGACTTCTACTTTGGTACCTTCGTGTAGGGCAAAAACTTCCTTACTATAGGTATTGGGTTGCTCATAGAGGCGTACTTCCTTATCAAAAAGTATCGCATAATGATTGGCTCCCGTATATTTGTTTACTGTTCTACCTAAAAAGAAACTACCTACCGAAACAACTAAAGCAACTAGCATTAGGGTAAAGAAAAGGCGCTTGTAAATAATCTTCCCAAGGAAATAATAACAGAAGAAAAAGCCAACAAATAGGCACATGCTACCCACAGCCCATAACCCCCAACCATTGGGAGAGTTCCAGCGGCTAAGAGTGGCCACGACTTTCTGTGACCACATCTGAGGTAGGGGAACAATCTCGTCCAAGGCCATTTGCTGGGCATACTTTAGATTGGTTTGTATGGCCTTATCCTCAGGGGCAAGTTGCAAGGCTTTTTCATAGTAATAGATACTATGAGCTATCTCCTCCTGCTTGTAGTAGGCATTGGCCAAGTTGTAGTACAAACTGGCAGATGCCTTCCCTTTGGAGAGGATACGCTGATAGTTGTCGATGGCTATCTGATAGTCTCCACGATTATAGGCACTTCCTGCCTGTGCGAAAAGCTCTTCATTGCTAAGCTGCGCCTTACCTTCATAGGGAAAAAGGTAAAGGATAAAGGGTAAAAAATATAATAGGTACTTCATAATTTAGGGGAAAGGTAAAGTTTTTACTTTTTACCGTTTACTTTTTACTTTATTATAGAGAGATGATTCCTTCTATTTTTCCAGCTTCCTTATAGTAGGCGATGACCTGATCAGGATCTTGAACTTTAAGGCGTATGGAGTAGGCGGTATATTTCCCTGTAGAAGAAGGTTTTTCTTCTATAGAGGCGGTAGTGCCAGCAAACACGGCTCTTATAGCTGCTCTTTTTTCTTCCCCTGAAGGGAGAATAAATTTATATAGGTATTCGGCAGGAAATACGGTGGTTTTTTCTAGTTCTGATTTTAGTTTCGTGTAAAATTCTTCTACTTCTTGATTTGTCATTTTTGTTAGGTATTAGTCGTTAGTGATTAGTTTGCTTTGCCGCAAAAAGTATGCCAAAAGCATCTCACACCCAATTTGTCACTTTTGAGCCACACCCAGCTGTGAGCACTCACAGGTTTTACTTTTCCCTCAAAGAGAAAAGGCTCCCTTTTGGGGAGCACTTTTCAAAAAGATATGTAATGTCCAAAACCTAATTACATGGAGTTGATTGTACTTTTGATTTATAGAGTGTTGTTTTATCATTATCTATAGTACCATTCTCTTTTTTAACATAGAGAGCTTCTTTGATAGCTACTACTTTATTTGCTGGTAAGGCAATACATTCTATGTGACCTGGATTTGTAGACTGTTCTACTATATCTATAGTCTCAATACTACTAACTCTTGTCAAATCTAATTTAGTTAGCTTTTCTGCTTTTGTTAGGGAGACCTTCTTAAGAGCATTGCTTGCTCCTGTAACAGTTTGTATAGTTCCTCCAGTTATTTCTAGTTCTTCAAGAGACGATAATCCTGTAACATCAATATTGGTAGGTCCTTTAGGATAGAGAGTAAGTTTTTTTAGCTTTCTAAAGTATTCTAAACCAGCAAGATTGGTAACGTTATTATCTATTTCGAGAGTGGTGATTTTATCTATATCAGATTGAGTATAAGGGCCATCTACTGGGCGACGATTATAAGTTGTCCAGTCAATTCTTCTAAGAATACCAGACACTAAAGATCTTAATCTAGAGTCTGCAATATTTATGACTGTATTATCTGTATCATTTGTATTAGATTTATACACCACTGTGCCATCAGCAGAATTGAGGGCAGTAGCCTCTGCAGTACTCTTTACATAAATATTTGTTACTCCCACATTGTTACGGCGACTTGCACAAGTTCTACACACTTTCATAATTTGGATGTTATTAGCAACATCTCCCACCAATGAAGTTTCTATAGGAGTAAGATTAATATCTCCTGAGATATCATTTCCCATGAGATTGAGCGCCTTTAGCTTATTAAGTCCAACAAAGAAAGTAGCAGGAATGCTAGTAAGGTTGTTTCTTTCCAAAAAGAGTGTTTCGAGCTTAGGCGTTTGGGTGATAGAAACTGTTTTTAGAGTGCCTCCATTAGAGTACAAAGCTTTAAGCTCAGGAAGGTTATTTATTTGCAACTCCTCTAAATTGGTTCTGTGAACTTCAAGAGTAGTAAGCTTAGTAAGATTCGCTAAAGAGAATTTCTTGTCTGTCAAGGTCAAGGTACTTCCCTCTGGAGCAGAAACCTTCAAAACAGAAATATTCTTAAAGTTCTCTAATCCTTTCAAGGACTTTACATCTGCATTGGTTATATCTATTGCCCCTTCATATCGCTCAGCTTCCCTGACAGTTATCTTACCATCACTATTTGCGTCTATTGAACTATTAGCTGTAAGTATACCTAATACCACAGGGTCAAAATCTATATATGCACTTACCTCTCCTGCAGTATACTTATTAGTTCCTTCTGAATTATTCAGTGCATTAGCTACCGATTCAGAGATCACTTCTACTTTCTGTACTGCTGAATTGCTTCCTCCTCTGAATATCTTGGTATTGGCGGGTTCCAATTCCACGAGCTTCTTAAAATCCAATACTCCCTTAAGCTGGTTACCTGTAAGGTCTATTTGTTTAAGTTTGGTAAGGGATTCTAAGTGCACTGTTGTGAGCTGGTTTTCTTTTGCCTCCAAAAGGGTTATATTTTTGAAAAGTTCTATTCCATCCAAAGAGGTAATGCCAGCACTCGGTACTCTAAGGGCTACAACTTGATTTACCTCACTAATACTTATCTTCCCATCTCCATTTTTATCTATAGTTCCTCCATTGTCTCCTGTAGCAAGCAGTGCTGCCTTAAACTTGGGATCTCGGATATAGACTTCATCATCTACTGCTGTCCAAGCGCCATTTTTCTTTTGATACACCTCTCCAGTGGTGGTGTTGACAAAAAAATCTTTATCATTTCCAAAAGAATTAGAAGCCTGCTCAGCTGCATAATAAATTTTGCTTCCTGTTTGATAGTCTTTTAGCGAACGTTTAGCAATATAGACGCCATTTTTCACTTCAAAAAGAGTCTTAGAGGTCTTGTTGTAATAATACTTGTTAGTTGTATCATCAGGAAAGTCAGTTCCTTCAGAGACAGTACTCTCTGGTGTTACTCCTCCATTACCAAAATCAGGGTCTTTGTTGTCCTTATTACAACTCACGGCAAGGGTTGCTGCCGAGAGTAACGATAACGCTAATAGTGTGTGTAATTTTTTTCTCATAATTAATTAGTTTTGCTTAACATTACAATAATCATTTTTTTGTCTTAATTAGGTTTTTTTACATGGGGCAAAAGTAAGAATTTTTTTATAACCTACCAAATAGTCTCTCTCTATCAGCATGAAAAGTTCTTGAAAAATGGGTTTATCAACTATGTTATTAACCGTTTTATAAAGTATATATAAAGATCTCTTTAACAAAATACACTTATTATGACATACATACGTGGGTTTTTATTAAGAAAATAGGGGGTAAAGCCCCCTTTCAAGAGAAATTATGCACAATTGGTGATTCTTTGTTAATAACCCTATTATTTTTGCCATTTTTTAATCCAATCAGCAAGGGTTTTAGACCAATCATCACGATCATTTAGGCAAGGGATGCAGTTATAACTTTCCCCTCCGTGTGCTAAGAAGGTCTCTTTGCCTTCCATGGCAATCTCCTCAAGAGTTTCCAGGCAGTCGGCTACAAAGGCAGGTGTTACAATGGCTAATTTCTTCACCCCTTTTTGGGCGAGTTGTTCTAAGGTAGCATCGGTATAGGGTTGCAACCAAGGATCACGCCCTAAGCGGGACTGAAAGGAAGTACCATAGCTACCTTGGGGCAGTTGTAAGGTATTGGCAATGGATTGAGTTAGCGCATAGCACTGGTGCCTATAGCAGTACTGATGCGCAGGGGAGAGTGTATTGCAGCAAATATCGTTGATCTGGCAATGCTCACGGGTTACATCGGACTTATAGATATGCCTTTCGGGAATCCCATGGTAGGAAAAAAGTAGGTATTCGCCCTCCTTATAGTACTGCTTGATAGAGTTAGCCAATACCTCGATATACTCAGGCTTATTATAGAAAGGAGGTAGCTCTGAAAGGGTGATATGAGGATATTTTTTCTTGATGATTTTATGTGCTAATACCGAAATGGTCTCGGTAGTGGACATAGCGTATTGTGGGTAAAGGGGCACCAATAGGATTTCTGTTACGCCCTTTTGAGAAAGCGCCTTGATTGCTTCAGCAATCGAGGGTTTTCCATAACGCATGGCCATCTCAACAGGGATTGTAAGCTGTGTTTGTACTTTTTGAGTAAGGTTGCGGGTATGGATAATAAGGGGCGAACCCTCTTTAGTCCATATTTTCTGGTAAGCAGCAGCTGATTTTTTAGGTCGGGTACGTAAGATGATGCCTTTGACTAGCAAAGCACGGCTTAAGTAAGGCAAATCTATCACCCGTGGATCCATCAGGAACTCATCCAAATAGGCACGTACGTCCTTGACAGCCGTGGAATTAGGTGAGCCCAAATTGACCAAAAGAACACCTTTTGACATTCGTTTGAAATTTGCCACAAATATACGTACTTTTTTATATTTTTTCCTATTTCTTCTATTTATTTTTTCTATAGTGAAAATTATTACCTTAGGCCTTGTAAATAATTCCTATGTTAAGTTAGAAAAGAAAACCTACCAGGGGATAAGCAAAAAGAAATTGCCCCCTAGAGAATAGGAGGCAATATTCAGCAATAAATAAAATGGAAAACTATTTTTTTAACAAATCTCTGATCTCAGTGAGAAGTTCCTCTTGAGTAGGGCCAGCAGGTGCAGCAGGCGCTTCCTCTTCTTTTTTCTTAAATCTATTGATGCCTTTAACCAATAAAAATAGTGCAAAGGCTACAAATAAGAAGTTAATTACTGCCGCTAAAAATTTTCCATAGGCTACGCCATTCCAGATAAGGGCGTCGAGCTTATCCACCTGAGCAGCTTTCAGCGCAGGGGTAAGTAGTAGAGGCGTGATCACATCGGCTACTAAGGAAGATACAATGGCACCAAAAGCAGCCCCAATGATAACCCCTATAGCCAAATCAACTACATTGCCTTTTACAGCAAACTCTTTGAATTCTTTTAAAAATCCCATAAATAACAATTTGTTTAAATTCTGCGGCAAAAATAGAATATTTATTTGATATAACAAAGAAAATTTACAAAATATAGAAAATAAGTCCAATATTGAGTAGATAACTCTGCAAAGAGGTTCCACTTTGGGTATAGGTATCCCTAAAGAGGGGGCGTAGGCCGTACTGTACATATATATTCCACGTATTGTGCCCTATGGCGGCATATAAGCTGCACTGGAAGCCCTTGAGCACTTCGGGGTGGAGTGTATAGCTTTGGGATTCGCTGCTGAGCTTATAGCCAGAGGAGAAGATGAGGGAGGGCCTCACCCCCGCATAGATACGCCAGAACTTATGGGTATAGGGGGTGGAGGTACGCCAGCGAAACTCTATAGGGAAATCCACGGCATACTGTTCGTAATAATTCTTTTGGATATGTTCGTCCTCAATGGATACGATGTCATACAATAAGCCATTACTCCCTTCTTGGGCTTTGAGGTTGATATAAGTAAGCTGATAGGAAAGGCCGACTCCAGCAGCCAAACCTATATTCCGCGCTTTATTCAAGGGAATATCTCGCTGGTAGCCTCCGAAAAGACCTCGTGAGAAACTGTGTTGCTTGATATCATCAGGTTTGGAAATGAGCCAGTTATAGGTTATCCCTAAGTAAAATTGATCTTCAAGGTAGTGAGTATCTATCTCATTGGCAACCTCTAGGGAGTCCGTTTGTGCATAGGTTGCCACAGAGAGCAGGCAACCAATCCAAAGCATATAAAACCGCATGTACTATTTTTTATAGGCAAAAGTACAAATTTCTAATAGATAAGGTTTCTTTTTTAACAGAAAAAACGTATCTTTGCACTTGTAGAAGTGAAGAGAGAGGAGTGAAAAGTGAAAAGTGAAAAGTGAAAAGAGAAGAGTGAAAAGTGAAAAGTGTTTTAATTAATAGACTAACCACTAATCACTAATCACTAACCACTAACCACTAACCATTAACCATTGACAATTAATAATTAACAATTAAAAAGGTGAATATACTTAGAAGAAATCGTAGGCTACGTGTCAATGAGACCATACGTGCCTTAGTGAGAGAAACAACAGTAACCCCTAACGACTTTATCGTACCGCTATTCGTGGTGGAAGGTAAGGGGGTAAAGGAAGAGATCCCCTCTATGCCTGATTATTACCGCTATAGCTTGGATATATTGGCCAAAGAGGTGAAAGAACTATGGGACTTGGGTATCAAGTCCGTACTACTTTTTGTAAAGGTGCCTGATAACCTCAAGGATAACCAAGGAACGGAGGCGCTCAATCCAGATGGACTGATGCAGCGTGCTATAAAGACCGTAAAGGACGCAACTCCCCAGATGCTGGTAATGACCGATGTTGCCCTTGACCCTTATTCTATCTACGGACATGACGGGATTATCAAAAATGGTGTGGTAGAGAACGATGCGACTGTATCGGTACTTGCCCAAATGAGTCTTTCGCATGTAAAAGCAGGAGCCGATTGGGTAGCCCCTAGCGATATGATGGACGGCCGTATAGAGGAAATTCGCTTGTTCCTTGACAAATACAACTTCAAGCATGCAGGTATTATGGCCTATTCAGCCAAGTATGCCTCTGCTCTCTATGGGCCTTTCCGCGATGCCTTGGACAGTGCCCCTGTGGATATGGAGGATATTCCTAAGGACAAGAAGACTTACCAAATGGATTATGCCAACCGTATAGAAGCGCTCAAGGAAGCAGTTATGGATGTGGCTGAAGGTGCTGATATGGTGATGGTAAAACCAGGGATTGTATATCTAGACATAGTACGCGAGGTGAAAAATGCGGTACAAGTACCCGTTTCTGTATATCAAGTATCAGGTGAATATGCGATGATCAAGGCCGCTGCACAGCGCGGTTGGTTAGACCATGATGCCATTATGCTTGAGCAGATTTATGCTATTAAGCGTGCGGGAGCGGACTTGATTGCTTCTTATTTTGCTAAAGATGTTGTCAAACTTCTATAAATTTCTTTTTCATTCTACTTAATTTTTTTTAGATGTCCTTCTGTGGTGAAAGCCACAGAAGGTTTTTTTCTGCTTTTAGTTGTTTTTGTAAGATTATCTTTGTAGTTTTGCAGGGTAAAACTAACCCGATACAGATATGAATATACGTAAATTTGCAGGTATAGACATTGGCTCCAATGGGGTACGCTTACTTATTGCCAATGTATTAGAGGAAGAGGGCAAAGAGCCTATTTTTTCCAAGGGTAGCTTAGTGCGGGTACCTATTCGATTGGGGGCAGATGTATTCGAGCAGGGGAAGATCAGCCCAGAGAATGCTTTACGCCTTGCCGATGCCATGGAGGCCTATCGCTTACTGATGAAGGTACAAGGAGTGGAGGCTTACCGCGCTTGTGCTACTTCAGCTATGCGTGAGGCTACCAACGGGGCGGAGATTGTCCAAGAAGTAGCCCGAAAAACGGGGGTAGTTATAGAGATAATAGATGGGGCAGAGGAGGCGGCTATTATTGCCAACACTGACCTACACAGCCTCTTGCAGCATGATAAGAACTACCTCTATATAGATGTAGGGGGGGGAAGTACAGAATTTACCGTATATACACAAGGGGCAGTACGTGCGGCCAAATCATTCCCTATAGGGGGGGTACGCTTGCTCAAGGGCAAGGCAGACCAACAGCTATGGGACAAGGTCAAGGATTGGATTCGACTCTATACCAAAGACCTTAAAGGAATGGAGGCCATAGGCTCAGGAGGAAATATCAATAAGATATCCAAATCCATAGGCAAGCTCAAGAATGAACCGCTTACCCGACACTTCTTGGAGAATTACTTAGAGCAAATCAGCCAAATGAGCTATGAGCAGCGTATCCGTGATCTGGAACTCAACCCCGACCGTGCCGATATCCTTCCTTTGGCGCTGCCTATCTATATCAAGGCGATGAAATGGGCGAAAATCAACCATATCCTCGTCCCTAAAGTGGGACTGGCCGACGGGATCGTAAGGCAACTCTATTTAAGTAGTCAGTAGTCAGAAATCAGTAGTCAGAAGTCAGTTTCTGACCACTGACCACTGACCACTATTTTTTAGTTTTTCTCTTAAGTATAGGGTCTATGATCTTAAGGTCATCAAAGGTGATAGCCCCGCGGACTACGCCTGCGATGACGTCATAAAGAGCGTTTATAATGTTGATTTTTAGCTCATTTCTGTGATACAGTAGGCTGATTTCGCGTGCTGGAGACGGTTCCTCAAAGTAGTGTAGGTTCTTCTGTTCGCTCTCAGCTAGATTGAGTGTATGTAGGTAGGGGAGTAGTGTCATACCCATACCCTCGTTGGAGAGGCGGATTAGGGTCTCGAAGCTACCACTCTTGATCTCTACAGGGATAGGTTGCTTGTGTCTGTCATGATTGTTGAGTTCTTGGCAGATATTCAGCACGCTATCGCGGAAACAGTGCCCATCCTGTAGCATGAGCATATCCTTGGGGCTGAGGTCGGAGACTTTTATTTTCTGTTTTTCCTTGAGTTGGTATCGGTCATTGGGGATATAAGCCACGAAAGGCTCATCGTATAACGGGCGCTCCACAAGGTTCTTTTCCCCTAAGGGAGTAGCCACAATAGCCACATCCAAGCTCCCTTCACTAAGTTCACGGACACACTCGCGGGTGGTCATCTCCTCCACATGTAGTTCTACCTTGGGGTATTTCTTGGTGAAATTGTTCAAGAACATAGGCAGCAAGGTAGGAGCTACTGTAGGGATAATCCCTAAGCGGAAGCGCCCTCCGATAAAGCCCTTATGCTGGGCGATGATGCTCTTGATACGCTCAGATTCGTTGACAATGCTCTCGGCTTGTTTTAGGATTTTCTCTCCTACCTCCGTCACACGTATAGGCTTTTTGGAACGATCAAAGATCAGTACGTCCAACTCTTCCTCCAATCGCTGTACCTGCATACTCAGAGTAGGTTGGGTAACAAAGCATTTCTCAGCAGCCACACTGAAATTCTTATATTGAGCAACGGCCAAAATGTACTGGAACTGAACAATAGTCATAAGATAAGTGATTTGGAATTAGAGGGCAAAAATACAAAAAAGTTTTGAGTTTTGAGTTTTTAATTTTGAGTTACTTATAAACTCAAAACTTACAACTCAAAACTCAAAACTAACTAAAAGTCTTTCCTTTTTATCTTTCTCTGTATCATAAAGATAATGGCACAAACCCATAGGCAGAGCGAGCCTAAAGAGGCAGCGATACCTGTGGTAGAGCCGAAAAAGGACTTAAAGAAGGCACTGGTGTAGCCCATAAGTGCGGAGATGTCCAACTTCAAGAGGATAAGGATACGAGAGAGGTCTATCGGATTGGCCAAGATCATCACAAGGGAGAAGGTGTCTAGCGGATATTGGCGAAATACCATAAAGGAAATCAGGAAGATACCATCAAAAATCACTGCCATAAAGAGCCAAATAAAGATGGCCAAGCTAAAGCCCTTGATCTTGTTCTCATGATAAAGCCCAATGAGATAGGAAAAGCCTACAAAGATAAAACTAAGGAATACCCCAGTTACAATCAGCATGATAAAGTTGAATATATCCGGGGAGAGGAACAGCCCATAGAGCAAGAAAGGTACCCCCAGCCCTATGATAAGGCTCAGAGAGAGGGAGAGGGAAATCCCTAAGTACTGCCCTAAGAAGATGTGCTTTCTAGGGATAGGTTGCGCCAATAGTAGCTCTATGAACTCCCGCGCATTGTAGTAATACATCACTCCGAAAATAGTGGAAATCAAGGGGATAAGAATGATAATCACATTCATCAGGGTAATGACTGACTTGGAAATATCGTGGTTGAGAAACAGCAGTATACTACTTAGAATTAGGTAAAAACCCAAGTAGAAATACGTCCAACTACTACGGATAAGGTCAAAGAAAGTATATCGTATAATCTTAATCATATTTTTCGTTTTTTAATAGTTCGGCAATAGCTTCTTGGAAATTGTTCTTTTGGGTGGTCTCTAGCAGTTGCTGAGGGGTACCCCTGAAGTAGATATTTCCTTCTAAGATAAAGAGAATCTCGTCGGAGAGTTCCTCTATGAAGCTAAGAATATGGGAGGTAATAAGGATGGTTTTTCCTTTCTCCTTCTCGCGAAGGATGAGCTTCTTCAGGGCTAAGATGGCGATTGGGTCAAGCCCAGAGGTAGGCTCATCCAAGACCAGTACAGGCACATCTACCATGAAGGTTAGTACCAGATTCACTTTCTGTTTGGTACCTCCGGAGAGGTTGCCCAAGGACTTATTTAGGTGCTTTTGTAGCCCGAAGAGTTCTATGAGCTCTTGGTCATGGCAAGGTAGCTTCTTGATGTTCTTGATCATGGCGATAAGCTCCTTGACTTTCAGGTTGCTGGGGAAGTTGGCTATTTGGGGCAAGTAGGAAATTTGTTCCCTATAAGCCCATTGGTTTTTGATAGATTTGCCATTGAAGAAGATGTCTCCTTTGGTGGGTATGACCATACCGAGGAAGCTCTTCATGGAGGTAGTTTTCCCAGAGCCATTAGGGCCTAAGATAGCGAAGATACCTCCATCCTTGATGGTGAAACTCACGCCTTTGAGCACTTCTAACTTGCCATATTTCTTATGGACATCTTTAAATTCAATCATTATTGAAGAGGTATTAGTTGGGGTAAATATTATTGTTTTGTTCTCTTGAAAGGCTCCATACGAGGAGTCTCATCGATAAGGTTTTCGGGGGTGAATACAGGGGCTACTTTCTCGGAGAAGTTCATAATATCAATGAATAAACTACGTAGCAACACAATACTCTCAGGGGTTCGGTTGCTGATATAGGAAAAGAGCTTTACAGGGCGGTAAGGGACATCGCCTACTCCGTCCTTATTCAGGTCATAACCTGTATAGTCGCTCCAGTAGTTGCTGCGAAACTTGTTGTCATTCACATTGTTATCATAAGCTACATCAAAGGTATTGTTGAAGAAATTATTATCCCAAAAATCATTTTGGTAACACCCTCCACGGATGCGAATCCCCCATCCGTTTTCGGTGAAGTTATTTTCGTTATACTTCATACGAGTACAATTTTCCCCATTGATACCTATAGTATTGCGATAGAAGGTATTACCTACCAGTTCGGAATCATAGAGTTCCTTGAGCAATAACCCATAGGAGGAAGGTCCCCAGTTGTCTTGGAAGGTGTTTTCTACCATTTTCACCCGTTTGGAGAACATGACGGCAGCACCAGCCCCATTTTTAGTAAATTTGTTGCGGTGGTATTCGTTGTCGTCGGAGAACATGAAGTGTAGCCCATAGCGTAGGTTTCCATGGCAGTAATTACCCTCGATATAGGATTTGGACGAGAATTGTATATAGATACCATCACGGCAGTTGGCCGCTTCATTACCAATGATTTCTATATTTTTGCAGCTCCATAGGTGTATGGCATTTCCTGAGTTGTACTGCTCCTTGGCGTTGGAGGAAATCTTGTTGTTTCTTATGATGCCATCACGTCCCTTTCTCAGGAGTACGCCAAAGCATACTTGATCCATGATATTATCCTCTATAAGGAATTTCTTGGATTTGTCTAGGAGTATAGCAGCTTGTTCTTCTGTAGCTTTGAAAGGAACGTTGGCCAGGCGAAAGCCCTTAATGGTAACGCTATCGGCCTGGATTTTGAGAATACTTCCCTTGAACTGGCCATTGATCACGGGCATACCTTTTCCAATAAGGGTTAGGGGCTTGTCAAGGAGTATATTATTCTCCGGATATGTACCCTTTTGTACCTCAATAGTATCACCTTTCTTAGCAATAGCAACAGCTTGAGCAATGGTACTTATAGGGCACTGAGGGCATACTTGTAGGGATTGTGCTTTCCCTAAGAGAGGAAAGCACATAATAATAAGGGGTATTAGTTTTTTTAGCATAGGTTTGATAGCGATAGTCTATTAATGGTCGTGCATGTTACCATGATCCTCATGTGCGGGCTGCTGATGCGCTTGGAACTTAGCTTGTATGCCTTGCCAGTCGTAGAGGTCGCCTCCTTTTTCAGCTTGGATTTTTTGGGCATCTTCCTTTGAGGCAAAGGCGGCCAAGTGGGCACCCATAGGGCTTTGTATCTCTTTAGAGATGAGATAAGTGGCCTTAGTAGCATCAATCAAGGTGTTTTCATGTAAGTAGTCGCTCACAAGGTATAGGGCTACCTTATCCTCTTGGGGGGCTTGGAGCATACACTCTATGGCATCGTACTTGAAGGCTTTGGACTTTTGGGTAACCACTTCTGAGGCGAACTGAGGGCTTACGATGGTCATCTTGCAAAAAGAACACTCTTCCTTGCCATAATCAATAGGCTCGGCCTTGGGAGCACAAGCAATCATAAGGAATGCAAGGCTCAAAAATAGGAATACTTTTTTCATGTTTAATAAATTAATTAAGGTTAATATATTATAAATCAATTGATTGAAAAATAAAAATCATCTTAGCTTAGAGGAGTAATCCTGAAGCCAAGATGATTTTTCTTTAGAATGATTATGCTGCACACTTATTGCATTTGTTACATTTTTTAGCAACAAAGAAAGCAACCAAGGCAAGCACAGCCGCCAAAACCATAGCATAAGTACCTCCTGCAGGATAGGACTCTGCATAGAAGTTCAAAAGCTCCTTACCTCCAAAGAAAGGAGGTTGGTAAGCCATGCCTGGGATTTTGATCTGAGCGGTGTCGCTTAGGTTATGTCCATAGTCATATTCCCACTTATAGAAGTCATACATACCCAATACGCCAGCTACTCCCATAATGGCAGCCCAAACGAAGTAGAGGATTCTTTTGCCAGCAAAGGCAAAAAGTAAGCCAAGAACAAGCATACCACCGATGATCCAAGGGAAGTACTTGAACTCCCAGAAATTTTCTGCATGGATGTGTTTCATTCCTATATAGTGGTTGAGAAGGTTCACATTCTCAATAGTGTGTATGGAAAGTTCGTCCTCTGGAGCAGAGAAGCTGCTCTTTCCATTAATGTCGTTGATCCAGATATACATATTGATACCTTCTGGATATTGAGGGGCATCAAGCTTGATGTGCCAAATAGGGAAAAAGAATAGGAAAAGTAGCAAAAGAGAAGCTACTACCATTAAGATTCGTGCTTTCATTTCAATTAAATTTTTGTAAAAAAGGCTGATACGAGTACCAGCCTTTTTTTGGTTGTAGATTATTCTTCATCACCACCAAGGCTCCACTTAAGCGGAGTGTTGGCGTTAGCAGCAGATACACGAATGTATCCTTGCATTTCTTGGTGAAGGGCAGAACAGAAGTCAGTACAGTAGAATGGCCATACCCCTACTTCGGTAGGTTTCCAAACGAGGGTTTCTGTTTGTCCAGGCATTACAAGTAGTTCTGAATTTTGAGCACCCAATACAGCAAATCCGTGAGGAATATCCCAGTCTTGCTCTACGTTGGTTAAGTGGAAGTATACGGTGTCACCTACTTTGATACCTTCTATGTTGTCAGGAGAGAAGTGGCTACGGATACAAGTCATATATACGTGTACGTTGTTACCATCTCTTACCACCTTAGCGTCAGCATCGGTACGAGTTACGTAAGGGTGGTGGTTATCCTTAAGTGAATAGATCTTAAGTTGTTGATCTTTAACTTTTGAAGCTGGAATAGCTTGTGCATAGTGAGGCTCTCCGATAGTTGGGAAGTCAAGAAGGAGTTCCATTTTGTCACCAGAGATATCGAACAACTGTGCAGATTGGCAAAGCTCAGGACCGGTAGGGAGGAAACGGTCTTTGGTAATCTTGTTCATCGCAACGAGATATTTACCGAAAGGCTTACGAGAGTCTCCACCAGGGATCATAAGGTGTCCAGGAGCATAGTAAGTTGGCTTTCTGTCCAATACTTCCCAAGTACCCACTTTCCATTTGATAACTTCAGAAGAGATAAAGAAAGTAGTGTAGGCATTACCTTTGTCGTCAAACTCGGTATGCAATGGGCCAAGACCTGTACTTTTTACTACACCAGCTACTACATCATCCATTTTGATAGTTGGGATACCATATTTTTCACCATCAAAAGCTTTATTTTCAATAGCTTTTAGCATCTTAGTGAAAGAGTGTACAGTAAGATCAGAAGAAAGTTTTCCGTTACCGATGATGTATTCCCCAGTTGGGTCAACATCCACTCCGTGAGGAGATTTTGGAGTAGGAAGTAGGTAAACGAGTCCTGGGAGCTGAGAAGCATCAAGGATTTTTACAGTTTCTACTACTTCACTCTTACCGGTGTGTGTTTCATCACTGTAGGTATTGTGGTAGTGAGGCGCTTTCATTTCGGTAAATTTACCTTGTTTGATATAGTCCTCAGCCACTTTCCAGTTGATGGCAGCGATGTAGTCATAATCGTTCTGAGAAGCTTCTACTTCCAAGAGGGTGTTAGCTTCCTCAGTGTTGTAAGTGGTGAAGAATACCCATCCGTGAGATTTACCTTTACCAGAGTGTGCTAAGTCGTAGTTGAACCCTGGCATAAGGATTTGGAACTCAAGGTTCATAGCACCTGAATCAGGATTGATTTTTACGAAAGAGATTACCCCTTTGAATTTGCCTTTGTAATCCTTAATAGCAACATCCTCTTGAGGAATAGGCACAGAGAAACGAGTTCCCCCTACGATATACTCAGTATTTTCGGTAACAAAGGTAGAAGAGTGGTTACCTGCTGCGTTAGGAAGCTCTAAGATTTCTTCTGTTTCGAAAGTCTTAAGGCTGATACGCGCTACACGAGGGGTGTTATTCGCATTGATAAAGATCCAGCGGCCGTCCACTTCTCCGTTAGTTTGAGAAAGGTCGGGGTGGTGAGTGTCATCCCAAGGAATGAATCCGTGGGTAGTTTGCAAAAGGGGTTTGGTTTCTTCATTGTAACCATACGCCTTTTCAGGGTCTTGTGAGAACACAGGGATTACTTTGAGGAGTCGTCCTGAAGGAAGTCCATAAGTGGCAAGCTGACCACTGAAACCACCTGAAAGGAAAGCATAATACTCATCGTACTCTCCTGGTGCTACATACACCCTAGAGGCAGCATCTGAAGCTCCCATAGCTCCAGACTTATTGCTATTGCTATTGTTGCCATTTCCACAACTGGCAAGAAAAGCACCAGCAACTGCCAAAGATAACAATTTGCTTGTCTTCATAAAAACAATTTATTTAAAAAATATATATATCCTTGAGGGATTACAAAGACTGCCTAAGGCTTTGCTTAAGCAGTCTTTAGGTCTTATTCTATCGTACGGAAGTACTCTAGGATAGCTCTGGCTTGTTCCTCAGTGAGGTGTTGGTTCGCCATAGGAGCTCCGTTGGCCTCAGCTAAGAGTTGCTTAGCGATAGGGTC
Source organism: Capnocytophaga sp. CM59 (assembly GCF_000293175.1). Classification (NCBI taxonomy): domain Bacteria; kingdom Pseudomonadati; phylum Bacteroidota; class Flavobacteriia; order Flavobacteriales; family Flavobacteriaceae; genus Capnocytophaga; species Capnocytophaga sp. CM59. The sequence goes on along the minus strand of NZ_ALNN01000005.1, from coordinate 118,838 downwards.
TTGAGCAATCATACCTTCTGGGTTAAGAATCATGTTCAATACCCATTCAGGAGCACGTCTTTCCAAGATACCTTTAGGTGCAGGGCCTATGAATTTCTTAGTAGGCTTGTGGCAAGCAGTACAGTTGAGCTTGAAGAGTTCTTTACCTTTTTCAGCAAGTGCTTGATCAGGAGTAGCTGCAAGAGGTGGGTTTACTGTCTTTACAGGTCCTATACCCTTATTGCTTAAATCAACATTGGCACCGCCTGCAGGGGCAGCGGGTGTTTCAGCTGGTGCAGCAGGGGTTGCGGCAGGAGCTTCAGTTGTTGTGTTGGAGGTTGTGGCATTATCAGAAGCGTTGTTTTGTCCATTTCCTGAGCCACCATTACAGCTTACAAGTGCTGTAACAGCCAATACAGAGAGTGTTAGTTTTAGCGATTTCATTAAAATTTATATTTAGTATTTTATGGCACAAAGATACGAATTTTTTTTTAAAACCACATAATTAAATCCTTTTTTTTATAGTGGTAGTCAAAACTCAGTACGATGTAGTTGTGAACGAGGTAAAAAGAACAAAAAGCACAGATCCGGCATAGCCTAATCTGTGCTGTGAAGCTTTTGCAAGATTTTTTAGGCAAGTTGTTCGTCCAATATTGTAGCAAGCGGACGGCTTCTTTCTATGAGCGATCTGGCAATACCTATATTGGCTTTGTCTCTTTCCAAGACAATCACAATAAAAAACTTTCCCTTGTTAGAAATTCCAACAACAAAAGTAGCCTTGTTTGTCTCTATAAGAATACTATGGGTTTCGGTAACTCCAGCAGCAGCACATAAGGCAACCACATGCTTTACTTGATCTACAATAGTACCAAAGAGAGGAGCTACGTTGTTGGCTGTTTCTAACTGTGAATCAAATGAATAACTCCTTGCTATAATGGTACTATCAGAAGATTTGAGGATACCACAAAAACGAAAACCTGATAATTTGTTTTTCACATCTTCACAAAGATCATTGAGTGCTTGTTGTATTTCGATACCTGTCATAAGAATTGGTTTTTTTGATATTATTCAAATGCAAATATAAGAATAAAATACGTAGAAGCGGTTTTGTTTAATATTGTTTTAACTTTTATTATTTATTATTCACTCATTACTAATTTATAGACTGCCTCGTACATAGGTATGATCTTCGTCTCATCAAAGAGGGAGGCCTCTGCAAAGGCTTGTGCCTTAAACTTGGCAAGGGTTTCCTTATCGCGTAGAATCACGAGGGCATTGCGAGCCATGTCCTCTATATCGCCCACAGGGCTGAGGAAGCCTGATACGCCCTGCTTATTCACCTCAGGAATACCCCCTGCATTGCTGGAAATAACGGGTACCCCCTCGGCCATGGCCTCAAGGGCAGCTAGGCCAAAGCTCTCGGACTCCGAAGGGAGCAGGAATAGGTCGCTAGAACAGAGAATATCATTGACATCTAAGTAGTTACCTAGGAAATTGACATAGTTCTGTATTTCCAAGTCGTGGGCGAGGGCTTGGGCGTTTTCCCTATCAGGGCCATCGCCAACCATGATCAGTCGTGCTTTCTTGTGCTGGAGTACTTTGTGGAAGACGCGCACCACATCGCAGGCTCTTTTGACCTTGCGGAAGTTGCTCACATGAGTGAGGATTACCTCATCGGGGTTGGCCAGCATTTCTCGGTGGCAGGTCTTTGGGTGCTGCTTTTTCTTTTCTATATTGATAAAATTGGGAATGACATTGATATGTTTCTGCACATCAAAGAGTTCGTAGGTCATCTCCCTTAGGCTATGGGAGACAGCCGTTACGGCATCGGAGGCATTGATGCTGAAATTGACAGCCGTCTTGTAATAAGGGTGGTTACCCACCAGGGTAATATCGGTGCCGTGTAGGGTGGTGATAATCTTCACGTCCAAGCCTTCTTTTTCTAGGATTTGCTTGGCCATGTAGGCTGTATAAGCATGAGGAATGGCGTAGTGGGCGTGGATAATATCTATATTGTACTCCCTTACTACCTCCACCATCTTGCTTGAGAGAGCCAGTTCGTAGGGCTGATAGCGGAACAAAGGGTATTCCTCCACATACACCTGATGTAAGTGGATATTCTTATGGAAAGCAGAGAGCCTTACAGGCTGTCCGTAGGTAATAAAGTGTATCTGATAGCCTTTTTGGGCAAGGGCGACCCCCAACTCAGTGGCAACCACCCCACTTCCACCAAAAGTGGAATAACAAACAATAGCGATGTTCATTTTTATAGTTGTTAGTCATTAGTCATTAGTCATTAGTCACTTGTCATTAGTCACTTGTCATTAGTCACTAAAACTGTATCTGGCTTGTGCCGTTACGTGCATATCGGCAAAGTCTTTTTGTAAATATTTGAAATAGGCGGCAATACCGATCATAGCGGCATTGTCGGTACAGTATTGGAACTGGGGGAGGAAGACCTCCCAGTGGTATTTTTGAGCGTATTGCTGGAGCGTTTTCCTCAGACCAGAGTTGGCGCAGACGCCACCACCTATGGCCACTTGGCGGATACCTGTCTCAGTTACTGCCTTCTTGAGCTTGCGCATGAGGATTTCAATAATGGTATATTGTACCGAGGCACAGATGTCGGCCATGTGGGTGGGGACAAAATTGGGATCGTCCTTTTCCTGTTTTTGGATAAAATAGAGCACCGCCGTTTTTAGTCCTGAGAAACTGAAATTCAGCCCCTCTACTTTTGGAATAGGGAAGGCAAAAGCATGTGGATTACCCTGCTGGGCATATTGGTCAATGAGTGGGCCTCCTGGGTAGGGGAGTCCTAATAGCTTGGCTGTCTTGTCAAAGGCCTCTCCTGTGGCATCATCTTGGGTTTCCCCTAGCACTTCCATAGAAAAGTAATCGTTCACACGAAGGATTTGGGTATGTCCGCCGCTTATGGTCATGGCCAAAAAGGGAAAGGAGGGTTTGCTCTGGCCTTCGTTAATAAAGTGGGAGAGGATATGCCCCTGCAAGTGATTGACTTCCACTAGAGGAATCCCCAAAGAGAGCGCCAAGGACTTAGCGAAAGATACGCCCACCAGTAGGGAGCCTTGTAGCCCTGGCCCACGGGTAAAGCCGATGGCCGAGAGTTGCTCCTTAGCCACTCCTGCGCGCTGCAAGGCCTGATGCACCACAGGAATAATGTTCTGCTGGTGGGCACGGGAGGCCAACTCAGGCACTACTCCGCCATATTCCTCGTGTATCTTTTGGCTGGCAATGACATTGGAGAGGACTTTATCGCCCAGCATAACCGCTGCCGAGGTGTCATCGCAAGAGGATTCTATAGCTAATATATAAGGTATATCTGTCTGCATAAGAGAGGCTTGTTTTCAGAAGGCAAAGATACAAAAAATAAGAATTAAAGGGTTATAGAAATATAGGGTTTTAGTTACAACCCTATATTCCTATAACCCTAAAGCCTATAATTCTCAAAGAATTAGAACAGTGTCACAATCCCGATCCCGATATGAGGCATAAGGAAAGAGCGCTCTATCTCTATACTATTCTTCTCATAAAGTCCATAGATGGCATTGACTCCTAAGGAGATATAAGGCTTGGTTCGTTCGCTGGCTAAGGAAAGGAAATAAGTCTGTACCTCTGTGCCTGCTCTGAAGAAGCCCCAATCGGCAAGGGCGTCCTTATCGGGGCCGCCTATAAGTAGGTGGGTTTGGGAATGTAAGGCTATTTTCTCGCTGGTATAAAACCTGAAATTACCATTAAGCCCAAAGCCTGTGCTAAAGGAGCGTGCTTTCTTGTTGCGCTCATCATGGAAAGCAATATGACCAAATTCTACAATAAAGCCTAAGCGGAATTTCTCAGAAAAGCGATAGCCTATGCCCAAGTCTAAGTTGATTTGTCGCATAGCCCATTCATTTTTTAGAAAGTTACTCCCAAAAGACAACTGATCCTCATGGTAGATGCCCCTTTGGGCAAAGCCAATATGGCCTAAGCATAACGCCAAAGTGGAGAACAAAATTTTCTTCATAAAATAATTGTTTATGTTTTTGATGGGGGCAAAGATAAGAAAAATAATTGTTATTTTTTTCTTTTTGAAAGACAAATGAATCATTTTTTGTTGTACTTTTGTGCCAAATTTCGTACTATCTTCTTGCCAGAGAGGAAGAAGACAAAAAAAGAGCAAAAGGTGGCATACAAAATCTTTCGTATAGTCAAGATAGTTCTCAAGACTTTTATTTATATACTGATATTCACACTTTTACTACTGATGTTACCTGCGGTACAGACTAAGTTGGCCGCTTGGGTAATGCAGCGTATCAATGAGGATTACAAGGTAGATATTCAGGTGGAACGTGTATCTATAAGCCTTACGGGTATGGTGGGATTGGACGGAGTGCTTATCCGTGATCACCATCAGGACACCCTTATTGCAGCGCATGAGATACGTACCCCTTTGCTGGATCTCAAGGCGGTGATGAACGGCAATCTTATCTTCTCCAATATAGAGGCCGATGGACTTATGATGGATATGAAGACCTATAAGGGGGATACCTTGTCCAACTTGGACGTGTTTGTCTCTCGTTTTGATAGTGGAGAGCCGCCCAGTAAAGAGCCTTTTATCATGAGAGCCAATACTATAAGGCTTAAGAATGGTTACTTCCGTGTGTGTGATTTCAATACTATCGCAGGCGAAAGTCCTATACTAGTGGAGGTAGAGGGGATTGCTGGGCAGATTTCCGATTTCGAGATTGTGGATTCCGATGTCAAGCTACAGATGAAGCACGGCTCACTGCTCTATGGCAAGCATCTCAAAGTAGATGATCTTTCTACTAATTTCCACTATGCCGATACACTGATCTCTATAGATAAAACACTGCTTAAGACACCTTTTTCTACCATAGATGCCGACCTAAGTTTTGCTCCCTATGAGGGAAGTTATGAAGATTTCTTGAACAAAGTAACGCTCAAGGCGACCCTGAGAAACTCGCTTATTAGTACCAATGACCTCAATGGATTCTATAATGGTTTTGCCATGGAAAAGACCCTAGAGGCCGAAGGTGAGCTTTCGGGAACACTTAATAATCTTTCTATCAAGGATATACATCTGTACCATGAGAGTACGGCTATAGAGGGAGAAGGAATATTACTTAAGAATGCTTTTTCTCCTGAAAAAGACTTTGTCTTTTGGGGGAATTTCCCGCACTTTTCTTCTTCCTATGGGGATATTGCTGCACTCATGCCCAAGGTATTAGGGGAGAGCCTCCCAGAGGATTTGCGCTACTTTGGACTCTTTGAGGGGCAGGCGGAACTGACCTACACTACCCGCGACTTGCTTATAGATGCCGATGTCTTTACCCAGCGGGGCGACTTTATCCTCAGTGGCTCATTCTATAACCTGAAAGACCTAGCGGAGGCAACTTACAAGGGCAAGCTGGATACCTACCAGCTGAAGGTGGGAGAACTCTTTAAAATTACAGACCTAGGGGATATTTCGGCAAGTCTGCAATTTGTGGGTAAGGGGTTGGATTTTAATAAGTTGGATAAGCTCTCCTTGCATGGACAGGTACATTCGGCACTCTATAACAACTATCTATACAAGGATATAAAGCTCGATGCAGAATATTTCCAAAAGAAAATTAGGGCAACCGCTTCCATAGGCGACGATAACCTTCAGATGGATTTCAAAGGTATGGCCGATATTACTTCTTCTCAGCGCTCCAATTATACGCTCTCAGGAGAGATGAAGTATATAGACCTCAAGGCTTTGGGATTTATACAAAAAGACTCTATTGCCAAGGTGAAGGGGAATATAGACCTAGATATCACAGGCAATAGCTTAGACAATATGGTGGGGCGAGTACTGCTCAAGAATGCATCTTACCAAAAGAATGACCAGACCTACAACTTTGCCGATTTTGCGATCAATATACAGAAGGACACTACTAGCCTGCGTACCATTACTCTAGAGTCTACCGATATTATTTCGGGTAAGATACAAGGAGAGTTCAAGTTTGCCCAAATAGGTCAGGTCTTGGTCAATACCCTTGCTTATGGATTTGAAAACTATAAGCCTTTCAAGGTGATGCAAGGACAGTACTTGACTTTTGATTTTAAGATCTACAACAAGATTATCGAACTATTCTTACCAGAACTCTCTTTTGCTCCAAATACCTTTATTCGAGGAAAATTGGTAGGGGACGAACATGATTTTAAGCTCAATTTCCGTTCGCCCTATATCAATATCTCAGACTATTCGCTGCGTGGGGTCAATCTGGAGTATGACAAGAAGAACCCAACCTATAGGTCGCTGGTGCAAATATCCAGCGTCCAGAACCCTTATTACAAGATAGAGGAGTTCAATATGGTCAATACTTCTGTGAATGATACGCTCTTTTTCCAGACAGAGTTCAAGGGAGGGCATAACTCCGAGGACGATTATAACCTTAGGTTCTACCATACCATTAACCCAAGACGTGAGTCGGAAGTGGGCATTAAGCCTTCTTCGTATATCCTCTTCAAGGGCAATGAGTGGAAGATAGATAAGGATAGGGAGAACAAAGTGGTGATTAACCGCAAGATGGATTCGTTGCAGATACGTCCTATTTCTCTCCGTCATGGAGAGGAATCCATCTCTGTCAATGGAAGAATGGCTAAGGAAAACAACTACAAAGACCTACATTTGGTTTTTGACAAGGTGGATATTGATAAGATTATCCCCACTATGGACAACCTCAGTGTAGGTGGACAGCTCAACGGCCATCTGTCCTTAGTGCAGCAGAAGGAAAAGTACTATCCTACAGCCGACTTGAGCCTTAAGCAATTGGTATTGAACAAATACGACTTAGGGGATTTACAGGCCAGTATCGTAGGTGATGAGAGTCTTTCTTCCTTCAAGGCCAGTTTGGAGTTCTTCAACCTCTTAGGGGAGGGGCTTCAGCTCTATGGAAAAATCTTCCTCAAGGATAACAAGACATATTTAGACTTACAGAGCTATATCACTGAACTCAACTTGGCGCCTTTTGCACCTTTTACTCAGGATATACTCTCTAACCTACATGGAGCACTGACAGGACAAGCCAAGGTAACGGGACTTTTGACCAAACCCCAGATAGAAGGTGATTTTGCCGTGTCCAAAGCAGGTGTGGGCGTACCTTACCTAAATATAGATCTGGAAGCCGATGATGTGTTGCATATAGGACTGAAGGATAACCGATTTACTATCAAGGAAACTCCTCTTACCGATACGGCTTATAAGACAAAGGTCTATCTCAGTGGAGGAGCGGGTTATCGTAGTCTGTCGGACTGGTACATAGATCTTCATTTTGACACCAAAGGCAAGCGCTTCTTAGCACTCAATACAGGGCCTAAGGACAATGACCTCTTCTACGGTACGGGATTTATTATAGGAAAGGCCAGTATCAAAGGTTCATTAGATGACCTTACCATAGGGGTCAATGCTGTAACAGGAGAGGGAACGAAGTTTAAAATCCCGCTGAGTGATACCCAGACCGTGGGCGATGATTCCTTTATCACCTTCATTTCCAAGGAAAAACAACGCAAAAAACAGTTGATAACCAAGACCTATCAGGGGCTTGAAATGAACTTTGAGGTGGATGTGCTTCCTTCGGCCGAGGTGGAGATCATTGTGGATCCTAAGAACAACTCTAGCCTTATAGGGCGTGGGGCAGGTACCTTATTGTTGGAGATTAACACTACAGGAAAATTCAATATGTGGGGGGACTTTATCACTACCTCTGGCGAATATAACTTTAAGTATGAAGGACTGATAGATAAGAAATTCAAGGTGTTGCCTAACGGCTCTATCTCTTGGAACGGAGATCCTATGGGGGCTACCTTGCAGAACCTCAGGGCGGCTTATAACCTCTATGTCAATCCCTCTACGCTCTTGCAGACCAACCTTAACCGAAAGATACAGACCCAAGTGCTTATCAACCTACAGGGAGACTTGGCGCACCCTCAGACGGTCTTTGATATCAAGTTCCCCGATAGTAGTCCGAGCTTGGTTTCCGAATTGAACTACCACTTGGAGGATAATGATAAGAAACAGCTCCAGGCCTTCTCCCTACTGGCACAGGGTAGCTTTTTGAGCGACGCTACTGCTGGGGAAAAGATGCTTTCTTATAACGTACTGGAGACAGCCGCAGGAATCTTTAACCAATTGCTCTCCAGTGATGATGACAAACTCAACTTAGGGGTAAGCTATGAGAGTGGTACAGCTACCCCTAATAGGGCATACAATAGCTCCGACCGCTTGGGAATTACCGTATCCACTCAAGTAACCGATAGGATCTTCTTCAATGGTAAATTGGGGATTCCCGTCGGAGGGGTTACCCAAACGGCTGTGGCAGGGGACTTTGAACTCCAATTCCTCTTGACCAAGGACGGCCGATTGAGTGCTAAGATCTTTAACCGCGAGAACGAACTCCAGCAGTACCTTATGGACAAAATAGACTATTCCCAAGGTGTTGGACTGACCTATAAGGTGGATTTTGATACCTTCAGGGAGCTTATCCGTGATATTTTCGCTAAAGCAAAAAACAAGAAATGACTATAGGCAACTTTAGGGCGTCCTTCATCAGGGAGATTTCCAACTATGATTTGCCCGAACGGGAAGGGTTATTGCGTATCATCCTAGAAGAGACCTTAGGGGTGAGTGCCATCACGGCCATGATGCACAATGATCAAGAGATTCCTCATGAGAAAACCCTTGAACTCAAGGCCGTATGTGAGCAGCTTGCGCGTAATATTCCTATACAATATATCTATCAGAAAGCCTTTTTCTTCGGTTTAGATCTCTATGTAGATGAGCGCGTGCTGATTCCTCGCCAAGAGACCGAGGAGCTGGTGGATTGGATTCTTACCACTTATGCCAGACAAGAAAATCTGCGTATCTTGGATATAGGTACAGGTAGTGGGGCTATCGCTATTGCGCTGAAGAAGCATCTGCCCCGTGCCAAGGTAACAGCTATGGACATAAGCGGGGAAGCCCTACAGGTAGCCCGTACCAATGCCAAGCGTAACAAAGCCGTCATAGAGCTTATACAGCAGGACATACTACAGGTGGGGGACTTAGCAGCTTACTTTGATATCATCGTCTCCAACCCTCCTTATGTGCGAGAGCAAGAGAAGCGAGAGATACACCCCAATGTGCTGGAACATGAACCCGCTTTAGCGCTTTTTGTCCCCGATGACAATCCCTTGTTATTTTATGACAAAATAGCAACTATAGCTACCCACAACCTTGCTCCACAGGGGAGGTTGTTCTTTGAAATCAACCAATATTTAGGTGATCCGATGTGCCAAATGCTCCAGCAAAAAGGATTTTACACCGAACTAAGAAAGGATCTTAACGGAAATGACAGAATGACAATGAGTCAACTGGCTGATAGATGAACCGATTCGTCATTACTTTTTACTTTTTATTTTTTGAAAAATGAATTCAAACACTATAGCACAAGGAATCCTCAAGGCAGTGGGGATTATAGTAGGTATTGTCCTACTGGTTTTAGGCCTATATAAGCTACAGAACATTATCATATATATTGTTCTAGCTGCCATATTAGCCCTTATAGGTAGGCCTATGATAAAATTTCTAAAGAAACGCCTTAAGTTCAGGAATACTTGGGCGACTATTACGGTTATCGTGGTTATCTTAGGGGCATTTGCAGGCCTTATCAGCCTTTTTGTACCTATGCTCATCTCTCAAGGAAAGAACTTGGCGTCTATTGATTTTCAGGCACTGAACGACAACATTCATCGTTTCTTGGACGACCTACTCCATTCCTTGGGTATGGGTAGGATGGAGTCTCAAGTGGGCAATATCCCTGAACTGCTCAATATGCAGGATGTCTCGACGATGCTCAATGGTTTTATAGACGTTATTAGCAATATAGGGGTAGGGCTTTTCTCAGTGCTCTTTATTACATTTTTCTTTATGAAAGATGGTACAGCTATCATTAATAGCTTTCTGAGTTTGGTAAAGCGTGAGCGCTTGCCACAAGTGAGAAAGACCATAGAGGATATCAAGCGCCTGCTTTCTCGTTATTTCTTAGGGTTGTTCCTACAACTGAGCGTTGTCTTTATCCTGCTCACTATTGTATTGCTTATTTTTGGAGTGAAGGATGCCTTGATCATAGCCTTTCTCTGTGCCTTGCTCAATGTAATTCCCTATGTAGGGCCTATGATAGGGGCGGTAGTAATTTCAGTGTTGACCATATCCAATTTTATGGATGCCGATCTGCAAAGTGTGATCCTGCCTAAGACTATTTATGTATTATTGGGCTTTTTCATTACTCAATTCATAGATAATGTCTTTAGTCAGCCTATTATATTCTCTAACTCTATGAAATCCAGTCCGTTGGAGATATTTATTGTTACTCTTATTAGCGGAACCCTCTTCGGGATAGTAGGTATGGTTATAGCTATTCCTGCCTATACGGTGCTTAAGGTAATCCTTAAAGCTGTTTTCCCTAAGAACAAACTCATTCAGTTACTCACCGCTAAGATATAAGAAATTCTATTAGCTCCCACGGATTCCACGGATTTTCACGGAGAGAATGATACAAGGACTAAGCGTAACTCTGTAATTTTCACGGATAAATAAGGCCGAAGGCCTTATAATAATCCGTGAGAATCGCAGCAATACAATTACACAAACATAGAAAATCTGTGAAATCCGTGAAATCCGAGGGAGAAATTTTAGAAAAGAAATAACATGCTAAATCACCGATTGTTAGACCCTGAAATACAGGCTTATTTGCACGCACATAAGGAAGATGACCCCGCTCAATTTGCCCTGAAGAAATCGCCCTTTGAGGGAGTAACCTCCAGCGAACTCGCCCAACAGCTATTGGGTAGGCAGAAAGCCAAGGACAAATTGCCCTTATGGCAAGCGACTGAGGGGATTTATTTTCCTGAAAAGCTTTCTTTGGAGCAAGCCTCTTCCGAGGCCACGGCACGCTATAAGGCATCACTAGTAGGGGAGGGTACCCTATTGGATGCTACTGGTGGTTTTGGGGTTGATGATTATTTTTTTGCCCAGCGTTGCCAAGAGGTAACTCATTGTGAATTACAGGAGGCACTCTCGGAGATAGTAGCACATAACTTTGCTGTATTAGAAGCTGATATACATTGTGTGGCAGAGGACTCTTATGCCTACTTAGCTCGCGAGGGAAAGCACTATGATACGATTTACCTAGACCCAGCCCGTCGCGACAGCTACAAGCAAAAGGTCTATTTCTTGGAGGACTGCACCCCCGATGTGCCTCATAGCCTTGACTTTCTTTGGCAATATACGGATATGATTTTGCTCAAGGCATCTCCTATGCTGGATATTAGCCGTGCGCTCACCCAGCTACCGCAAACGCATGAGGTACATATCGTAGCGGTGGAAGCAGAAGTCAAGGAACTGCTTTTCCTATTAAAAAAGAAGCCACTTGCTAAAGAGGTACAGATCAAGACAGTCAATATGTTGCCTACCCGTACCGATATTTTCAGTTTCTTTCCCTCTGAAATAGGTAGTGAGGGTGTCCCTATGACTCGCGGCCATCTCTGTCGCTACCTTTACGAACCTAATGCTGCTTTGCTCAAGGGGAAGGGACTTTTTCCAGTAGGGCGAGCCTATGGGCTGGCTTATCTGAACAAGGACTCCCAATTGCTTTTGGGAGAGGACTATATTCCAGACTTCCCAGGGCGGGTCTTTCTCATAGACGAAATGCTCCCCTATGACCGAAAACTCCTCAAAAGCGGCAAGATAGATCAGGCCAATATCACTGTGCGCAATTTTCCGATGAAAGTAGCTGAGATACGCGAGCGCTTTTCCATAGCTGAAGGGGGGAATCGTTATTTGTTCTTCACCCTCGGAGGGATAGGAAATAAACTCATGATTATTTGTCGCAAACCGTTTGTATAATTGCCGATAAAGTTGTAACTTTGCACGAGTTATGAAACAATTACGCCTTATCATCATTCGCGAATACCTCACAAGGATACGCAATAAGTCTTTTCTGCTAATGACCTTCCTCAGTCCATTGGCAGTGGTAGCCTTGTCCCTACTGATAGGCTACCTTACCCAGCTGAACAATAGCACTCAGCGACATATAGAGGTCTTAGACGAAAGTGGATATTTCCAAGAGATTTTCCAAAAGAGTCCCAACCTCTCGGTAAGCTATCACAAGCAGGGCGATTTGGAGCAGCTCAAGCAGACTGCGCGTGCTGAAAACTCCTATGGACTGCTCTATATAGATAAGCAGGCCGCTCAGTTCCAGTTTTTTAGTGAAGAAACACCCAGTGTTACCTTTGTAGAGAGCCTACAAGGAAAGCTCGAAAAAGGGCTCTTCCGTCATAACTTAGAGGCAGCCTCTATCACCCCTTCTCAGATCGATGAGGCACAGCAGCGGGTCTCTATCGCGCTGGCTAACTTCTCTGGAGACGAAAGTTCCCAGACCTTGGGTTGGCTCAAGCTCGCCTTTGGAGGTACAGCGGGTTATCTGTTGATGATGTTTATCGTAGTCTATGGTAATATGGTCATGCGTAGTGTCATAGAGGAAAAAGTCAATCGTATTGTAGAGGTGATTGTCTCTTCGGTAAGGCCAAGTATCCTACTCTTGGGTAAGATCATAGGCACCTCACTGGTGGGACTAACCCAGTTTGTTATCTGGGTGGTGATTGCAGGCTTTCTCCTTTCCTTTCTCTCTTCGCCTACGGCCACTCAGGTTGCCCCTACAGCCGATCCTCATCTTTTGACTCATATCATAAGCGAAATTAACAGCCTTCCTTTGGCTAAACTATTGATATCCTTTTTCCTATTTTTCATAGGTGGATACCTCTCCTATAGTGCTTTCTATGCAACCATAGGAGCAGCTGTGGATAGTGAAACCGATACCCAACAGTTTCTCTTTCCTGTACTGCTTCCGCTGATCTTGGCTATTTACATAGGTTTTTTTACTGTAATTGAAGATCCTCACGGTGTTGTATCGGTGATTTTCTCTTATATTCCGTTAACCTCCTCAGTGGTGATGCTCATGCGTATTCCCTTCGGGGTGTCATGGGCAGAGATTATCCTTTCTTTGGCACTGCTCTATGGCTTTTTCTTCTTGGCTATATGGGTCTCTGCTCGTATCTATCGCATAGGAATCCTCTCCTATGGGAAAAAACCTTCGTACAAGGAACTAATCAAATGGCTGAGAATGCCTAACTAATTATGGGAAAAGTAAGAAAAAGAATGTTTCGGATATATTATGGGCTTATATTTCTCTGGGGAAGCTTAGCTGTAAATGCACAGATGACCGAGGGAGAACCTCCCGCTCACATGACCCAAAAGGAACTACATACATGGAACCAGCGCCGTGCCTTTAGGAAAGAATTTGTCAATATACAAACCCTCTCAAGCGATATAATCTTGGATATAAAGTATGCCACGGCGGACAATTTCTTAAAACAAGCTGTATATGACTGCCCACAATGTTACCTAAGAAAGGCGACCGCCGAGGCCTTGGTAGCCGCCCAAAAAGAGTTTGTAAAGCGTGGCTACTCTCTTAAGCTATTTGACTGCTATCGTCCGCTTTCGGTACAGAAAAAGATGTGGAAGATCCTCCCAGGTACCCACTATGTGGCCAACCCTGCCAAAGGCTCCAAACACAATAGGGGAGCGGCGGTGGATCTGACATTGGTGGATCTGGCCACTGGCAAGGAACTGGACATGGGTACCCCTTTTGATACTTTTTCACCCCGCGCGCACCATACATATACCCAGCTACCTAAGGAAGTCTTGGACAATCGTAAGTTACTGAAGGAGGTGATGGACAAATACAATTTCAAATCCATTTATTCCGAGTGGTGGCACTACGAATACCGACCTGAGATGGCCGCTCCTGTAGAGGATCTTCCTTGGGAATGTCCTTAATAATGAGTAGTGAAAAGATTTAAAAACATCACAAAAAGCATAAATAATACTTAAATCGTCTTTATTCGGGAAAAAATTCCTAATTTTGGCACGATATTTTATATATCCAAATCATGAATATAAAAGTTTTCTCTATCTCTCTGTTCTTCCTCTCTTTCTTGCAGCCGCTCTTGGCGCAGAAAGCGACCCGAATTGCCTATGTGGATATGAATTATATCTTGGCGAATATGGACGAATACAAGGTGGCCAGTGAGCAATTGGCACAGAAAGTAGCCCAATGGGAACAAGAGATCGCACAGAAGCAAGCTGAAATCAATACCCGTCGGGAGAAACTCGAAGCAGAAAAACCGCTGCTCACTCCTGAAACAATCAAGGATAAGGAAGAGGAAATACAGGTACTCACCCAAAACCTTGAAGACTATAAGCAAAAACGTTTCGGTGCCGAAACGGGCGACTATATCACCCAGCGTTGGCGCTTGGTGCAGCCTATACAGGATCAGGTCTTCAATATCACTCAGGAGATTGCCAAGACTCGTAAGTTCGATTATATACTCACTTCCGAAGATGCTGCTGCTATCTATGCCGATGAGAAAAATGATATTACTAAGGTAGTTCTCCGACTACTTAAGCGTAAGGATAATGCCGAAGACCGAAATAAGGAGATCAGCACCCTACTGAAGGAAAATCTTGGTGTAGACTACAAAACCGAAAAACAACGAAAACAGGAAAAAATAAAGGAAGAAAAAGCAAAGACGGAGAAGAAGACTGAAGCACGAAAAGTAAGAAATGAAAGAACAAGATGATTAAGTGAAGAGTGAAAAGTGAAGAGTGAAAAGTGAAGAGTGAATAGTGAAAAATGAAAAGTACTACTATGTTTACTAACTACTAATCACTAACCACTGACAACTAACCACTAACCACTGACAACTAATCACTAATCACTGACAACTAATCACTAATCACTGACAACTAAGAACTAAGAACTATTTTAAATATATAAAAATGATAAGAAAAATTAGAAATTGGGTAATTACAGCAGCCTTTATCTTGGGTGGTACTACTGTAGCTATGGCGCAAGCAAAGATAGCGCATATTGATTCTCAAAAGCTCCTCAAAGAAATGCCTGAGATGAAAAAGGCACAAGCAGAGTTGCAAAAAGTAGAACAATCCTACACCAATGACATTCAGGCTTCTATTAAGGAATACCAGAAGAAATTGGAAGTTTTCCAGCAAAAGGTAAATGCCCTTACCGAAGCACAACTTAAAGAAAAACAAGCAGAACTTGAAAAAGAGCAACGTGCTTTGGAAACCATGCAAAATAACATCCGCCAAGCACAACAGACAGCTGCTGAGGAGTACCAAAAGAAAAGCCAAGCCCTCATAGAGCCTATTATGGAGAAAGCTAAAAAGGCTGTAGAAAAAGTAGCCAAAGCACAAGGTTTCCAATATGTATTGGATTCAGCCACTGGTGCAGGTGTTATCGTAGCCGATGGTAAGGACCTTTTCAATGATGTAAAGAAAGAATTAGGATTCTAATAATTGTCAATGGTTAATTGGTAAATTGGTAACGTTGATAATAATTAAGAAGAGAAAGACTCACAGCATCTAGGCTGTGAGTCTTTCTTTTTATAAAGAGAGTGTTCTATTCTCCAGAAGCTATAGAGCATGTACCCTTGAAATACTATCTGCAAACGTTCTAAGAGATGATAAATTATGCCTTAACAATTAGACTATATTTTAATCATTGATCATTTAAGTTTCGCAGGTCATTTTTAGGTTATAATTGGATTTATAATTAGTTAATAATCAGCATATTGCAAAATAAACCTCCCCCTTGCCCCCTCCGAGAGGGGGAATAAATTCGTTGAAAAAGATAAAAATTGTCTATCAATCTGGAAAATGTCCTCTCTATAACTTATTGAGAATCATAAACTATCTCATTCCCCCTTTGGAGGGGGTAGGGGGAGGTTTTTGAATATCAATAAGTTACAGAACTTACGAAACTTAAATTAATCATTAATCACTAGTCACTAGTCATTATCTCAGATTTCCTTGTACTGGTCTTTAAAGTTCTTAAAGAGGGTCATTAGGTTGATGATAGAGCGGATTAGTACGCGGGTTTCCAAGAGCAAACTAAAATAGAGTTTGGTGTTCTTAGGACTGGATTCGGAGGTACGTATGTCGCGTATTTGTTTCTCTATTAGCTCGGAAATCTCATCTTTGATAGCACTCACATCCTTGATCAGCTGAGTGGTAGAGTTCGAATACATCGATACATTGAGGATCTCAAGAATCTTTTGGAACTGTTGTTGCATCTTCTCGGAAATAGTCTTGAGATTGCGTATGTGGTTGTATTTGAGTTTCTTGTGATTGTTATCCACATGAGTATAACTTGTATCAGCAATAAAGCTGATAGAGTTGGACATGCTGTGTAGGTAGTCCAGTATAAGGATATAGAACTTACTGGAGGTTACCGAACTATCGTCAATGGAGCGGATAAAGTAGTAAATATCACTCTTAAGGTCTTCTATGTCGGAGGTAAGAGCTTTGGCGCGTTTCTTGCAGGCTTTGAGTCCTTTGTGGTTCTCTACGGCAAGGTTGTCTATAACCTCACGATAGAGCTCATCTATCGTCTGTACCGCTTTTGCGATATTCTGAGAGCTGAGCTTCATAATACCACTGATGGTGATAAGGTCTTCCTTATTGAAGCGTTTCTTTTGGGCTTCTTTCTCCTTGCGTTGTTTTTTGCGATAGGCCATAGCATTGCGCACCACTAAGTAACCCACTAAGAAGATCATAGTGATTAGCCCATAGATTTCCCCATAGAAGAGGATTACTGCCGTGATAAGTCCCATAACAAAGGCTGCCGCAGCGGTCATGAACCAGCCGCCAATGACATTGAACACCCCAGCTACGCGGAATACGGCCGATTCCCTTCCCCAAGCTCTATCGGCCAGAGAGGTACCCATGGCTACCATGAAAGTCACATAGGTAGTGGAGAGTGGTAGTTTCAAGGAAGTACCCACTGCAATAAGGCTACTGGAGACCACCAGATTGATTGCGGCACGAACCACATCGTAAGCAGGCTTATCTATGGCGTTAGGATCTTCTTCAGGTTTCTTGAAACGACTATCAATATATGCCAAGGTACGCTTAGGGATAAGAGCTTCCACCATTGAGGTAACCCATACGCTAAAGCGCACAATACCTCTAGAGAGTCCTGTAGCCTCGAACCGTTCCTTGCCGCCCCCTTGCTGGGAGAGCTTCATTTCGGTTTGCATCACATTGAGCGCTTTCTTGGAGAACCAAATGGTCAATATCATCAGTGTCCCTGCAATAATAAGGAAGATCTGTGGAGTTTGTACATTCTCTCTAAGCCCTTCCATGGTCATGGACTGTACAGGAGTTCCTGCCGCTTCCCATAGCTGGAAGGAATCCCAAGCGGCTACCGGTACTCCAATAAAGTTGACCAAGTCGTTACCTGCAAAGGCCATGGCCAAGGCAAAGGTACCTGATAGAATCACCACCCGCCATATACTCACCTTACACCAATAAAGAAGCTGTCCTAAGAGGAAAAAGATGACAAAGAAAATCCCTAAGAGCACACCTGTATGTTGGTCTATCCAGTCCAACTGCTCCTTGTGCATAAAGGAAAGGCCACTCAAGCCCTTGATAACCAAAAAGTAACTCAGAGCGGTAAGGGCAATTCCCCCTACGATACCGCTAAAGTAGCGCATACGGCGCTCAAAATTAAAAGTAAAGATGATACGGGTGATAAATTGTACAAAAGACCCTACTACAAAGGCAATGAATACCGAGGCAAAGATAGCAAAGATTACCTGTCCGACCTTGTCTGTATTGATATATTCCCTAATTCCATCTATCACATGTAGCAGGCGGTCTTTATTCTTGAGTTCCTTGACAAAAGCCACCCCTACCGAGGCTCCCAAAAGCTCAAAGACGATAGATATAGTCGTGGAAGTGGGTAGCCCCATCGTGTTGAAGAAGTCCAGAAGGACAATATCGGCCAGCATGACAGCGGCGAAAATCACCATCAGCTCCTCAAAGTAAAACATCTCAGGGTTGAAGATCCCCTTTTTGGCAATTTCCATCATCCCATTGGAGAAGATAGCCCCTATTCCTACACCTATACTCGCTACGATCATAATGGTACGAAGGCGTGCAGCTCTAGAGCTAAAGGCTGAGTTGAGGAAGTTTACCGCATCGTTACTAACTCCTACCACAAGGTCAAAAGTGGCTAAGAGAAAGAGCGCTGAGAGGGTAAAAATATAAACCTGTTCCATCTTTTGTATTTTGGTGCAAATATATTACATTTTTTTTATTTTATCCACCATAAACCTCCATTTTTTACCTCCAAGGAGCTAGGAAAATTATTTGTATAGAGACTGCCTGTGCCTAGACCTTGTGGCATAGGATTTCCCAGCGTATAAGTCCATTGGGCTATGGCTGAAAGTCCTACATTCCCCTCAAGGGCAGAGGTAATCCACCAGCCCACACCTTGCTCCTGAGCTAAGGTAATCCATTCTTCACTGCCCTTGTAGCCTCCTATAAGTGAGGGTTTTAGAATGATATAGGCAGGTTTTATAATCTTGAGCATCTCCTCTTTTCGTTTTTCGCAGGTGATACCTATGAGTTCCTCGTCCAAGGCGATGGGTAGGGGAGAGGCCTCACAGAGGCGTGCCATCTGCTCGTATTGCCCTGCGCGAATGGGTTGTTCTATGGAATGTATCTGTAAGTCAGCCAATCGCTTGAGCTTTTCCAAGGCCTCAAGAGGAGAGAAAGCACCATTGGCATCCACCCTGAGTTCTATATCCGACAGAGCGTATTCTTGGCGAATGTTTTTAAGTAACTGATATTCTGTGTCAAAGTCTATGGCGCCAATTTTCATCTTGATACAGTGGAACCCTTGGGTGAGTTTTTCTCGTATTTGCTGTTGCATATACTCCTTATCGCCCATCCATATAAGGCCATTGATAGGGATTGCCTCTTTCCCTTGGGTAAAGGCAGAGGGGAAAAGTACTCCTTCTTGTGCGGCCTCTAAGGAAAGGAAAGCCTGTTCCACTCCGAACTGGATAGAGGGGTAGCTCTTGAGCTGCTCCCAAAGGGCTTCTTTGCCTAAGGAGATATGAGTGCAAGTCCATAGGAGTTTGCTACGCTCGTAATCGGACAAGTCATCTATGCTTAGGCCAGGCAGCGGACTACATTCGCCCATGCCATATTGTCCGTTGTGCTCTATGGTAAGGAGCCAAGTAGGTTTCTCAGTCAGCACCCCGCGTGAGGTACCCGCAGGGCGCTTGAACTGTAAGGTGTATTTCTGAAAAGTTGCTTTCATGATAGCTGTATAATCAGCTACAAAAGTAGTGATTTTCTATCAAAAACAGGGCTTTGCTCAGAGGAATATTTTCTACCATACAAATTTGTCTGTATAATCTATCTAGGATAAGATATTTTTTTATTACCTTTGCACTTATATTAGTGAAAAGTGAATAGTGAAAAGTGAAAAACACTATTCACTAATCATTGTTCACTATCCAATAACATGAGATTGAAATACTTACCTTTAGTACTTATATTACTGGTACTTGGCTGTAATAGAACTAAGTACCCCGTTGTACCTCCTTCAGTAAAAGTGGAAGTATTGCGAATGGATTCTATTTTTTTCAATACGCCATCAGAGAATTTTCCTAGTTTGAAGGCTAAATATCCGCTTTTCTTTCCAGAGACTACCTCCGATAAGCAATGGATAGAAAAGCAGCATGATACACTAGAGCGAGAACTCTTTATCGAGACGACCAAAACCATAGGCAATTTCTCCCAACAGAAAGAACAAATTGAGCGTATTTGTGATCATGTCAAGTACTATTTTCCCCAGTTTACCCCTCCTAAGGTCGTTACCCTGATCTCCGATGTGGATTATCCCTCTCGAGTGATCTATGCCGATAGCTTATTGCTTATAGGAGTAGATAACTATTTGGGAGCCAAGCACCGTTTCTATGTGGATTTGGATGGCTATATTGCTCAGGAGTTAGACCTAAAGTATCTCCCCACGGATGTAGCTCTTGCTTTTGCACAGGCTATTATCCCTCCACCGCGCAATGCTACTTTCTTGGATACCATGCTCTATGAGGGAAAGGTGCTCTACCTAGCCCAGCGCTTTCTCCCCACTACTCCTCAGAGGGATTTGCTCAAGTATACCCAAGAGAAATACCAATGGGCAGAAGCCAATGAGGCGCAGATATGGCGCTACTTTGTAGAAAATCAACTGCTCTATAGTACAGATAAGAAAGTACTTAACCGATTTATAGACATAGCCCCTTTCTCTAAGTTCTATTTGGAGCTGGATAGCGAATCCCCAGGGGGGATAGGGCGCTATATAGGTCTTAATATTGTAGAACAGTATATGGAAAAGCTCCCTGAAAATACCCCTTTGCGGGACTTGCTCACTGTCTCCAACGATGAACTCTTTAAAAAAGCAAATTATAAACCTAAAAAATAACAAATGAATCATACTTCTGAAATAAAATTGCAAGTAGAATTGGATGAAAATCGTATTCCTGAACGCATCACATGGGAGGCTCCCGATGGAGGTATCGCTCACCAGGAGGCTAAGGCCATGTTTCTCTCTGTATGGGATCACAAGACCAAAGAGGCACTTCGTATAGACCTATGGACTAAGGATATGCCCCTGGAGGAGATGAATGTTTTCTACTATCAGACATTCCAGACCATGGCCGATACGTTCTATAAGGCTACTCAAGATCAGAAAATGACCGATACCATGCGTGATTTCTGTGAATATTTCGCTGAAAAAATGAATATTACTAAAAAATAAGCTGTACAAAATGAAAAATAAACTAAAAGTAGGCGTATTAGGCGCAGGACACTTAGGGAAAATACATCTAAGACTTTTGAATCAGTCCGAAAGATACGAATTAGTTGGTTTTTATGATCCTAACCAAGAACAAGCACAGAAGGTAGTGGCCGAATTTGGCTATACCTATTTTGATAATATGGATAAGCTTATTGAGGCAGTAGAGGTGGTGGATATCGTAACCCCAACCCTCTCTCACTATGAGTGTGCCAAGAAGGCTATTGCAGCTAAGCGACATATCTTTATAGAAAAGCCAATCACCAGTACTGTAGAAGAAGCCGAGGAGATCTATCGGCTCTTGGAGGCCAACCACCTCAAGGGGCAAGTAGGGCATGTGGAGCGCTTTAATCCTGCTTTCTTGGCGGCAAAGACCTCCATAGAGAATCCTATGTTTATTGAAGTACACCGCTTGGCCGAGTTCAATCCACGTGGTACGGATGTCTCCGTAGTGCTTGACCTGATGATCCACGATATAGATGTCCTACTCAGTGTGGTGCATTCGCCTGTAAAGCATATAGAAGCCAGTGGCGTAGCTGTCATTAGCAAGTCGCCCGATATTACCAATGCTCGTATAGAGTTTGAGAATGGTTGTGTGGCCAATCTTACCGCTAGCCGTATCTCCATGAAGAATATGCGCAAAAGCCGTTTCTTCCAGAGAGATGCTTATATCTCAGTAGATTTCTTGGAGAAAAAGGTAGAAGTGGTACGCATGAAAGATGCTCCAGAGCACCCCAATGAATATGATATGATTCTCCAAAACGCAGAGGGCGAACACAAGCAAATCTACTTTGAGTACCCAGAAGTACAGCCATCCAATGCTATTTTGGACGAATTAGAGACTTTTGCCGATGCTATAGAACATAACACTACTCCAGTGGTGACCTTCCTACAAGGAACTGAAGCACTACGCGTAGCCAGAGAAATAAACTCGTTAGTCAATGAGCACCTTAGCCAATTAGCTAATTAGTACAGTAATTCATTGGTTGATTAAAAAAATATGTATCTTTGCACCCAACTAAAAAACCATATTAAATGAAACTAAAGAACATTGCCATTGCCTTTTTAGGGGCACTCCTTTTTGCCACATGTTCCAAAAAGGATGACGAGAAAGAATACACAGCGGAAGAATCCAAAGCCGTGGTTCGCAGTACTATGGACAATTTTTATAATTGTCTGCAAAACCTCAATGACGGCGGTTTTGCTAACTTCTTTCATGATCTTCTATTTAAAGAAACCGTGAGAGACCATCAGGGAGAAACTCAATCTTGGGGAGAATTCTTAGGAGAAAAGTTTGACAAACAGAATTTTGCAGAAGGACTTACAGAGGGAGATCGTTTTAACTATCACCGAATGAAAGGAACCTATACTTGGAACAAGAATACAGAGCTCTGGGAGAAAACAGCTAACAATGAGAATGTTACTTTTATCTTCCCTGCTACTAAGGGAGCCACTAACAATGGTAAACTCGTGATAGACCAATATGAGGATACTGAAACCACTTATGGGAATGATAAAGTGTATCTTCCTACAGCAGCGCACCTTTATGCTACCATAGATAATACAAAGGTGTTTGAAGTAACGGTTAAAAATGTTACTTTTGAGAAGAAAACAAACTTTACTATGCCACTATCGGCTCACATAATAAGTATATATACGAATCCTTTTACAACAACTATCCACTGGAACAGACAAAATCCAGAAAACTTTGTCTTTGATTTTGCCTTTTCGTCTCCACAAGGTTGTACCACTGGCTTACATGCTGATATCAAATTGACAACCTCTGACTATGGAAATATATCCAGTCTTGAAAAAGCTATTGATAAAATTGCCTTTACCGCTACTCAAGGAGAGTTACGTATTGTAGGTAATATAGATGTGAAGAGTCTTGAAGAAAAAGGAAACGGCAGGAAACTTAGGGTAGAGGAGATTAATACTTATGCAAAGGCGGTTCTTATGAAAGGAAATTCCAAAATTGCTGATGTAAAATATGAAGAAGAAAATGATAAAGGGGTGATCTATTTTATCTTTTCCGATGGTTCAAGAGAGAAAGCAGAAAAGTATGTGAGTGATTTTGAAGATAGAGTAACTCAGATTTTCAAACGCTTTGATAGGAAATAACCGATGAGAAAATATATTTTTCTATTACTTCTTACACACATTGCTCTCGCTCAAGAGAGCAATGTGTCTTTTAATCATACAGATAGCCTTAGCGCTCCTCCTGCTTATCGTCATCAGATAGGTATAGGGATTTCTCGATTTGTCAATTCTGCTTTTCCCTCCGATACGAATACCTTTTTGCTGGAATATCGCTACCTAAAAGAAGCTGTCTTAGCCTATCGTATAGGGGGAGATTACCGTGCAGAAAGTAATAAGGATAGTACTTATGAGTTTGCTCTGAAAGTAGGGGGTGATAAATTATTCAGGGATTACAAGAGGTGGAAATTCTATTATGGAGTAGACCTATGGGGGCGTTACCTATATTATGAAAACAGGAAACAACATTTTACCAGTATTGCACTAAATCCTTTTTTGGGAATACAATACCAGTTAAGCCCCAATTTTTCTATTTCCACGGAACCAGGATTCTTTATAAAATACAATTTCCGTAAGGATTATAAGAGTTTTGACCCTGAAGCACAAGCGCATTGGTGGGAAAGCCGATTTGCAAAAATAGGCAACCTCCAGATTAATTTTCACTTTTAACCCATGTGCCAATGAGCCGATTTGCTAATTGACACATTATTTTCCATACCCTCCTCGCTAGTGTGAGCGTATCACTTCAGCCTTACCTCTCTCCAATTGACAGCCTGTACTGTATTCACTCATTAGTTAGCTCTAGAGCGATGTGTGCGCATGCCTCGGCATCGGCTAAGGCATGATGATGTTGTTTTAGATCAAAGCCTAGATAAGCCGAAACAGTGTCCAGCTTGTGATTGACAAGTTTAGGCAGCAGTCTGCGAGCTAACCGATAGGTACAAAAGAAGGGATTGGTATGTGGGGGCAATTCATAATGAGCCAATACTGCCTGCAAACAGCTCTCATCAAACGCGCTGTTATGAGCTACAAGAGGCAGGTCTTTTATCTTAGGCAATAGCTCTGCCCATATTTCAGGGAAAAGACGTGCATTTTCGGTGTCACTTTGCGAAAGTCCATGTATTTGGGTACAGAAGGGAGAATAATAGTTAGGGCAAGGCTTTATCAATTCGTAAAAGGTTTCGGTAATTTTAGAATTTTCAACAAAGACAAGTCCTATACTGCATACACTACTGCGGTGCTGGTTAGCGGTTTCAAAGTCTATAGCTACGAAAGAAGTCATGGTGTATTGTGTTAATCAAGCCTCTACTACTGAAAGAGGTGTTTTTCGAGTACAAAGGTAAGAATAATTAGTCAATAAGCAAATTAGTCATACTGGATTCTTAAGTTATAAAACCAATTTTTTAAGACATAAAAGCTAATACCTAAGGTGTTTTATGAGTTATTGTAATTACACAAGGATATTTCTTTTAAACCTTTGTCGAAAAGAGAGGTCAAGCAGAGGTCACCTGTGATATTTTGGAGTTTGTGTTTTGTCATTCCTTTAGGTAAGATGATATTGCCATATTCGCGAGTGGTGAGCGAAAATACTTTTTGGTTACCCTTCCAATCATCTGTTTTAAAGACAGGTGTTAGTATCACATATTCAGATTCTGTAAAGCACCCATTGACCCCACGTTTTTTCTGACCGGTATGCAAATTGTCCGATTCGATCATCTTCTCGATGACCTTCCCGTCGGCAGAGATTTGTGCAAGTGCATAATAATCCATTCCCCATTTATTAACCGATGAAACACTCTCCCCAGGGATGAAAGCGTAAATTCTTTTGTCCCATATTTTAAGACTGTCTATTTTTGGTGTATCAGTGGTTCTATGGTCACGATGTGTAAATGCTTTTTTATTTATGTAAGAAAAGGATTTCCATTTGGCCGCTTTGGCAGTATCATCAAATTCTAAAAGGGCAAAACATCTTGCATTGCCGTAATAAACTTCATTTTCAAAACAAACGGGAATCGTTTGGCTATCGGATATATTTTGAAAATACCGCTGTTCTGCCTTCTCTGGTACAATGTTATATCTGAGTAATGATTTATTTTTTATCGGAATGAGTGCTGGCGACGAATGCATATCTGAGTAATACCGTACTTCTTTTGCCGAGATGATGATGCCAAACCCTTCTTTATATCTGAAAAGCACAGGATAATCTCTGTTGGATGTTGGGGTATATTCAATAGGAATCTTTTTGACGCCTTCAGCAGAAAGGACAAGGGCGTAATATTTATGCCAATCGGTATGATCGGAAGTTAGGATTACGGCAGTGCCGTCGGGTAGCAAAATCGAAGCATAGACAGAGAAGAATTCATTGTCAAATTCCCATTTTCTCAAAAGTGTTAGTTTAAAATCGCTCATATCCTTTTCTTTTTTGCAAACTGTTTATTCGGCAAAGGTAGTAAATAATTTGCTAATTAGCTCATTAGCAAATTGACTAATTATTATTATCTTTGTGCCTTAAAAAAACATATTATTATGGAATTGCAAGTAGGTAAAAACTATCGCATAAAAAATGATATTTTCAGCTTTAAAGCGGGTGAAGTTTGGTCGTTAGTAGATGAGGGATACCAAGCGTACTTCGGCGAACACAATTTTGTATTCGTTAATGCCGAGAAAAATTGTCACTTTATGGTATTACGAAATACTTCCGATGAAGATATGGAAATAGGATGCCATTTGGATAGGTATTTTGAGGAAATAGAAGAGTAGGGCAAATCAGTATTATATTTAAATTATCGCTAATTAGCAAATAAACAAATTATCACTATCTTTGCACCCTTTAAAAAAGCACTGAAAAAGATGAAGAAAAGATTTTTGATAGTAGCGTTATTCACGCTATTTTTAGGCGGTATTGCCGTGGCGCAATCTCAAGAGCAACCCTCAACACTTACCGAGCTACAAGCCGAAAAAGAAAAATTGGAAGCCAAGCTTGCCAAAGCCATCGAAGACAAAGAAAATGCAAAAAATTCTTTAGCGGGCAAATACAAAGATGTAATGTTTGCTTTTAATAAGCATATCAGCAAGAAACAAAAAAAGTTTGCCAAGAAGCTCCTACGAGGTGCCAAACGCCAAGAAAAACAAATCAAAAAGAAATTGAAAAAACTCAACAAACGTATTGAGAAAATGAGCCAATTAGAGAATTAGCAAATGAAAAGACTACTCCCTTTATTATTAGTCCTCCTTTGGGGGCAAAATATACTATGGGCGCAAAAAGCAGTATTAGTTAGAACACAATACGAAAGCTATGCCGTAGACAACCAAACCGATTCACTGCTCCCCGACAGAAAGGATAGCCGTGAATACTATACCTTTTTGCGTTTCAATCGCAGAAAGGATACTTTATTTGTCCATCAAAGAGATACCCTAAAGGATATAGCGCAAAAAGATGCCTTTTCTTACTTTATTACTACGAAAAAAATAGATACCGATAAGCTACAACTACTTATAGGCGATAGAAATTACACCCATACACTTTTATTTTACGTTGAAAAACCTAATATTATATATGTAAATAAAGATAAGTATTTACTAAGTGATAAATATGCTCTTTTCCTAAATAAAAAGATATTCAAAAAGAGGGATATTGCTACTATTTTAGATTTTTTAGATGATCAATTAGGGGATTATTTTATAGATACGGAAGTATTTATGATAAGCACTAAGGACAAATACAAAAAGAACCTAAAAATGAATGGAGGCACTATCATCAACGAAGCCGATACTACCGTTTATAGTACTTTAAATGCTGCCTACGATGATAAAGGTCTTCAGATGTTAGGAAGAGTAAATACTAATGTGCCTTTTTCACTTGATAAGACAAGAAAATATATAGACGCTGATAAACTCATTTTTGAAATAGAGGAACAAACTCCCAAAAACAACGCCACTTATACCCAAGAAATCTATTTCTCAGGCGAAAAGTTTATAGAAAAAGGTGAATATACCCAATACGGACTTAATATAACCACGTTCTATACGAAAACTATAGAAAAAATCAAGAATAACTAATAAAAACCCTCCTCGCTCGTAGTATTTCCTACCAGTGGGAAGGGTGTTTTCTTATTCTAATTTGTGTGTTATTTCAGCGAAGAAAGAAATGCTAACAATCGTTGGGCTTGCGCTTTGGCTTTTGCTTCTATATTCTCTTTGGTATAACCTGCATTTACTGATGTCCCGTGAAAATATAGAGGCTCTACATACTTCATCTGTGCATAATAAGCCGTTTGTGCTAAGTTCTTACAAAACTCGTATACTTTGAAATGGTGTTCTCCCAAAGTATGATATTCACTTTCGGGTGCCCCAACGGTAAAACTTGGGATAAAATATTTCCCTTTGAGCTTATCTCCTTGTGAACCATAAGCAAACTGATACGTGAAAACCTCATCAAACCAATGCTTGAGTATAGCTGGCATATTATACCAATAAAAAGGATATTGAAAGATAACCTCTTGATGCTTGAGTAAGGCTTCTTGCTCTGCTTTTACATCTATTTGAAAGGTAGGGTATAGCGCTGATAAATTTCTGATTTCAAAATCTATATCGCTACGAGAAAGCTCCTCTATGATAGCCTTATTGGCTATTGATTGGTCAAAATGGGGGTGTGCTAAAATTACTAATGCCATATTGAAATTATTTTTTAATTTTCCTGCAAAATTATAGTACAACTTTCAATCTGGCAATAACTATCTAAATAGATACTTTATAATTTCAACTATTATGGAAACAAAATTAGAGTGTACTGCCTCCAGCGTTCGCTTAGGAGAAAAAAACTATCCTTGCACCATTGCCGTAGCGATGGATTTGATAGGAGGAAAATGGAAAGCCGTGATTTTATACCACCTTAAAGAAGGTGAAAAGCGATTTAGCGAACTGAGAAAAGACCTCTATTCGGTAACCGAAACTACGCTGAGTATCCAGCTAAAACAATTGGAAAACGACGGGCTTATTTCTAAAGTTGTCTATGGCGAAAAACCTCCTTTGGTGGCTATCTATTCACTCACCGACTTAGGGAAATCTTTTTTGCCTATACTCGATGCCCTTACCCAATGGGGAAATAAAATTGTGCTTGAAAAAGGAACTTTCCTAACAGAATAAAACACAATTATTAATTTCCAAATTTTCTAATTTTCTAATTGCTCAATTATTCTCCGCTCCCTTCTTCAAAGCATTCACTCTATTAATACCCAAAAGAAAACCATATATCAAGGATAGCAAGGAGCAAAACGATTCTGCTAATTCGTCAAAAGTTTGTGCAGTTGAGTGTTGAACGAGGGCTGTTCGGTTGCTAAAATACTGAAAAATTCATCGTCGAAAGCCTCGACCTTAGCGACAGCTTGCGCGATGAGTTCGGCACCTTTATCGGTGATAGCAACTACTTTGGCGCGGGTGTCGGTCTTGTGTTCTTCCCTTGTGATGAGGTCTTTGCTCTGCAAAGTGCGCACTACTTGCGAGGTAGTCATTGGGTCTATCTTGGTGAAATTCGCCAAAGATACCTGCGTGATTTCCTTTCCTTGTTGGGCGAACCACTGGGCACTCGCCAAGAGTACAAACTGGGGGTGTGTGAGGTCGAAAGGTTGCAACACTTTTTTGATTCCGCGTTGCCACAACATACCTACCTGCCAAAGTAAAAGCCCTGAGCTTTCTTCGGCTTTCAAATTAAAAATTGAGGGCTGAGAGGTCATTGTGTAACATTTTAGAGGCTATAAGTTTAAAATCGTTCTCGGATATTTCCAAAATACCAAAGCGAAAAGGATATCCCCACGCTTTTTTATTGGGGATAAACTCCAATAGCTCGATAAGGTCGGCTATGGGCGTTTCTTCGCAGTCTACAAAAGTAATATTTCTCCTAAACGGACAGAAATTTTCACTCATCTGAAAGGCATAGACTTCCTCGTCTTTCACGCTGCCAATAGCCGTGAAGGCTTGGCATTTGTCTTCTTTTCCAAAATAGCGTTTGGAAGAGTAATAGAGAATACCGTCACCCTCCTGCATACGCTTCAAAGGCTGTGCCTTGCCGTGGCAGGCTTGGGCAAATCCTCCCGCAACGCCCATTTGTACGTGGTCTTTGCTCGCCACGATAATCCAATATTTGATAGGTCTTTTTTTCATTTATAAATCGAATAAAAACCGTGTGACACACTGCCACACGGCGATTTTTATCAATTGCAAAATTAGTTTAATTCTTTGATTTGCGCAACCAATCGAGCGGCGTGATCTTTGGCTCTTTGTTGTAGGGTTGTAAGCACTTCTTCGGGCATTACTCCTGGGATGTACTTCATTCCGTAAGAGATTACAGGCTCTTGGAATAGCAGTTTGCAGTGATTGGCAGTTTGGCGGTGAATATTGAGAAAATCGGTAAATGGATAGTTCTGTGTGCTACCATGTTGGTAAGCCTCTTCAGGTGCTCCGGTAGTGAAAGAAAGGATGAGTTTCTTGCCCATCAGCTTGTTGTCGCCATAAGCAAAGCCGTGTGAAAATACGTTGTCTAACCATTTTTTCAACAAGGCAGGAAGCGAATACCAATTCACGGGGAATTGCCATACAATTACATCTGCTTTTACAAGTTTAGCTTGTTCGGCAGCTACATCAATTTGATAGTTAGGATAGAGAGCTTGCAAGTTACTTACTTCAGCCTCAGGGAGTAAGCGTTTTACTTCTTCTAAAATAGCCTTATTGGCGTTAGACGTCTCCATAGTAGGATGCCCGTTGATAATTAAAACTTTCATATATAATTTAAATTTACTTCTTTATTCGGGCGCAAAGGTAATATGTTTTTATATAATAAGCAAACTTACTATATATTATTTTATAAATATTTTTTTAAGGTGTAGGTATTACTATGAGTTAGGGATATAAAAAATCCCCGCTCGTAGTATTTCCTACTAGTGGGGAGGGGGGTATATTTTATTTTCAATATCTTACTCTGGTGTTGAATAGGTTACGATATCAATACCGATGCCGTTGGGGTCTATAATGGCAAAATGGCGATCGCCCCAAGGCTCTTCGCGAAGCGCTATGGCAATGGGTACTCCCTGTTCTTTTAGCTTGTGGTAATAGTCGTCTACATTCTCTACTTCAATGGTGAGATATACGCCTTGTTGGGTAAAAGGTTTCTGGAACAGAGTCTGTTGCGAAGGGTGATTAGGTAACAAAAAACTGACTTCTGCTTCGTGATTGGGGGTGTGCAACAGCAAATAAAAGTCGTTTTCAAAAGTAACGCCAAATTCCAGTACTTCGGTGTAGAAAGCCTTGCTCTCAGCTAATTTCTCGGTGATAATACCTGCGTTTAATTTCATTCTGATAATGTATTTGTTATTCGGAGGCAAAAGTACCGCAAGCATAAGGAATATGATTGTAAAAAACGGACATTATTCAGCCCAACACCTTACTAGGGGTATCGCCATAGAATGTTTTAAACGATTTGATAAAATGAGCTTGGTCGTAATAAGTATCTAAAAAGGAATGGTTATGGTAGGCTTTCACTCTTAGTATATGTTGGAAGCGCACAATATTGCTAAAAGTCTTAGGACTATCGCCTATGTAGTAGTCGAAAAGGCGGCGCAACTGTCGGGTGCTGATGCCAGTATCCAACTCACTGATGTGTATGCTGCCTTTGCTTTGCAATATCTGTAAGAGTGCCGAGAAAAAGCGGTTGTCTATCAGCAAAGGACGTTGAGATAGGTGACGAAGAAAATAGTTGTCCAAGCGTTGTGCTATGGTAGCTAACGAAAGAGGAGTTTCCAACTGCTGAGCGATAAAAGTAGCCAAAAGAGGAACTACCTCGCGCAAAGGAATTTCTTGTGCGCTGATTTCAAAAGCATCTTGACCAAAAAGTAGCGGAAATACACTGGGCAAAAAGCGCACCCCTATATAGTGAAAAGCACCCATTATGGGAAACTCAACATACGTATTGCAATAGCCCATAACGGAACTCATCTGCGGGACGTTGCAGTCAAAAAATAGATCTATACAACCATCGGCTACTACTCGGTAGCAAAAAGGTGTGTTACGCGAAGGTGATTTCAGTTCCCAATAGCAATAGATAAACGGACGTAAAGCCTTACACGGAAGAAACTCGGTATAGGTAACCTCTTTTTCTTCCGCAGGAATAACCGATTGCATAGGGTGATAATAGGGACGAAGTGATAACACGTTGTTTGCTATTGATGGACTGCAAAAGTAATAAATAATTAGCAATTAACAAGAAGACTTCATGCTTGTTACAAGCAGGAAGTTTTTATTTCACTCGTTTGACAATCAGTTTCTTAAATAAAAGATACATGCCATAGCCAAAGAGGAGTCCTATACATAGGCCAGTAAGCACATCAAAGGGATAATGTACTCCTAAGTAGATGCGGCTATAAGAGACTACTGCCGCCCATAACAATAGCCATAACAGCAGTTTGGGATAGCGAGGCTTCAGAACTTGGCCTAAGAACATAGCTAAGGCAAAGGTATTGGCCGCATGAGCAGAGAAATAACCGAATTGTCCTCCACAATGGGTGAATCGCAACTGACCGTTGATCAATGGGTTATGACAAGGGCGTAATCGGTGAAACTGTACCTTGAAGAGGTTGGAGAGCTGGTCAGTCAAAGCAATCATTACCCCTACACACAGCAGTATACAGAGAAATTGCTTGAGCGAATACTGCCTATAACAAGACCAACACAACCATGCATAGAGGGGAATAGCTGTCCATTTGTTAGTTATCACCAGCCAAAATCCGTCCCATAGGGGCGTACCTAAGCCGTTGAGAAAGAGAATCATCTCTTGGTCAAGGCTATTGAGGGTTTCTATAAAACTATTCATAACGGCTTATTTCTCGGTCATAGAAAGCGGTAGCCTCTTGGATAAGCCCCTCGGCGGAGGCGGCAAGTTCTTCTTCGTCCTCCTGGTCAAACTCCTCCAACCATTCGACCTCATCGTCGGCAAGGTTGAGGATAAAGCGAGGAAATTCCGTATGAATGATGAAAATAGCGTCGGGATAATCAGTATTATCACCGAGCAAAAATTTAGGAAATGATGCCATAATTAGTTTTTAGTTCTTAGTTGGATGATTCTTTATAAGTCTGCCAGAGAGTAGCAGAAAGCGGGCAGTTTGTAGCAGTGCTGACAAAGCCAGGCCTATAAGGAGCCCTATCCAGATACCTGTGGTCTTCAGTGGGGTGTGTAGTCCTAAGTAATAACAAATAGGGAAAGCTATGATCCAATAGGATATAAAAGAGAGTATCATAGGCACTTTGGCATCTTGCAAGCCACGTAGTGCCCCTAGAGCAACTGTTTGGATTCCGTCTACGATTTGGAAGAGGGCAGCGATGAGCAGCAGATGTGCCGATTCCTCTATCACTAAGCCTATGTTAGTGGATGAGCTGAGCTTATCGGTGTCCAAGAATAGTTCAGGCAACTGGTAGCGCAATAGCCCCATGAGTCCTCCTAATACTCCTTGGGTTAGGAGAATGAAAAGGAAAATAGAAATAGCCACACGGCGCAAAGAGACATAATCCTCCAAACCCTTGTAGTTGCCCACACGTATCATGGCCACTACGCTCATGCCATTGGCAATCATAAAGGTCAGGGTGGCTATACTCAAGGCAATTTGGTTGGCAGCCTGATAGATCTCTCCCAGTACGCCGCTGAGCCAAGTGGCAGCAATAAAAACACCTGCTTCAAAGACCACTTGAAGACCAGAGGGAACGCCTATATGGAGGAACTTGCGAATCATGGCACCATCTATCTTGGGCATAAGCCTTGTCATATATTGGGTCAAGCGGGTATCCTTGTAGAGGATCAGCCAAAGCAGGATGGGCATCACCACACGGGAGGCCAAAGTACCTACAGCAGCCCCCAGTACGCCCATACGTGGACAACCCCAACTACCATAGATAAAGAGGTAGTTTAGAAAGATATTCAGCAGGTTGGCCGCTATAGTTACATAGAGTGAATATTGAGTAATAGAAAAGCCATCGGCGAATTGCTTGAGTGCTTGAAAGAACATCATAGGAATGATAGAGACAGCTACCAGATGTACATAAGGTACCGCCAAGGCAATCACCTCTTCCTTCTGTTGGGTGTAGCGCATCAGGGGTTCGGAAAGGAAAAGCCCTGCAAAGATAAGGACTCCCAAGATCGTATGGGTCAGCAGGCCATGGGTGAGTATGGACTTGGTCTGGGCTGTATCATTCTTCTTGACCGATTCGGCGGTAAGGGTAGTAATTACAGTGGAGAAACCGATGCCAAAGGACATCAGTAGGAAGACATAACTATTGCCCAAGGAGACCGCTGCAAGCTCCAGAGTACCTACCTTTCCTACCATGGCTGTATCAATCACTCCAACCAAGGTATGCCCCAGCATGGAGAGTATGATAGGAAGCGCTAAGCGGAGGTTATAGCCAAATTCGTTGATGTATTGTTTCATTTTTTCACTCGTTTTTCTTCTGTCTTAGTAGGTTTTTCTTCAGTAGTAGTGGTTTTTTCTTTAGTTGGTTTGGGTTTTTCTTCAGCTTGTTCCGCAAGGGAGATTTCTTGTTCTATCTCCCAGTTGGCACGTAGCTCTATCTCTTTGGCAAAGTAGTGCACAGGTTCGGCTTGCAGGTGCTTAAGGTAGCTACCTGTATCCCATTTTTTGTTTCGGTTGCGATCCTCTATCACTCGCAGGCGGTAGTTGCCCGCTTTGAGAAAAGGAAAGCTATAGGAAGGGCTGGTCTGTTCCACATATTGCTCATAGAGTACCTTCTTGGCCTCCTTATCAGTAAGTTCAATGATAAAAGGCAAAGGTACATCATCCTTAAAGGTGAGCTTAAGGGAGCCAAAATCCTCTACTTTCTTGGCAGTGAAGGAGTCCTGTAAGGTATCACTCTTCTGACCAAAGAAGTTTTCAAAGGCACTAAAAGCCTTGAACCGGTATTTTTCCCCTTCTTTTACCTTTACCTTGAGGGTGATTTGGGAGGTGTTGGGGGTGAAAATAGGTTCAAATCCTATTTCGGTACTATCCTTAGCAACCATTATCTTTATGGCTTCCTTATTGAAGGTGTGGATAGGCGTATTGGAAGAGAGCACAATCTCTTCTTCAGTGGGAGAGATACCCTTAAACTCAGGAGTGATTTTCCATTTTTCGGGTTTCATCTTACGCAGATTGACCTTGATGGTATCAGTTCGGTTGCTCTTTACCAAGAGCTTGAGCGAATCCTCCACCTTGGGGTGATACCACAGCCATAGGGTGTCCTTGGCAGGCTCTTTTTCCATAACCCATTTCCAATCGGCAGGCAGGGGAGAGAGGGGCTTTACTTGGATACTGTCCTTTTCTCCCTGATAACCTATGCTGATACGTTGCTCACCCGACTGGAAGGGGCGAGAGGTTTGTGTCTGGGGCACCTCCTTGAATAAGGAAAGGGTGTAAGTACTATCGGTAGGTATCGTAATAGGGGTTGGGTAGAAAGCTATCTTATCACTCTTAGGATCAAAAAGATAGTTGTTGTCCTTGTCCTTCATCGCCACCAACCTATACTTGCCGGCTTTCAGGTGCGTAAGCTCAAAGGAGGTGAGGCTATCTAAGGTATTGACTACATAGAGAGGTCGCTCCTTATACACTACCGAGTCGGAATACTTCTCTCCCATTTCATAGAGCATCACATTGACAAAATTGTCCGCTTTGGGGAGCAGTGCGTCCTTGATACGCCCCTTAAGGGTCAGTGAATCAATGGTGTTGCCAGTGGAAAAGGTATAAGTATAGAAGCTCAAGGGGTTACCTTCGTTGTTGTCCTGTATGCTCTTACCAAAGTTAAGGGTATAGGTGGTATTGGCTCTTAGAGTGTCCAATATCTTGATATTGATATACTTGGAAGCATTTCCCGAAGGGGTAATCTCAGGGAAATAGGCCAAAGGAGGGGAGACGATGAGCTGTTTGCGTATGTCCTTAAGGGTAACAAACTCATCGAAATAGATGCGAATGCGGTTGCCTGTAAAGTTCACCGATTCGTTAGGGGGGATGGTTTTCACTACCTTCGGAGGGGTCTTGTCCTGTGCGCCCCCCGTAGGAGAGCCTACGCGAGCACAAGCTACCCACAGCAGCAGCACACCACCGAGCAGATAAAGGTATGTTTTTTTCATAATAGTTTGTCCTATTTATCCCAAGTGTACAGCGGTATTGAGTTTGCCCAATAGCTGGGTAGCTACCACATTGGCATATTCCTTTTTGCGGTATTTGCTCACCGACTGTATGCCTTGTCGGGTGTTGGTCAGAAATAGCTCATCAGCCTTTTGTAATTCGAAAGGTGAGACAGGGCGTTCCTCTATGGTGAAGCCATCGGCCTTTCCTATGGCTTCTATGAGTTTTTTACGGGTAATCCCATTGGGCGCTCCTTCCGATAAAGGAGGGGTAACTACCTGATTGCCAAAGACTAAAAACAGGTTTCCGTCCAAGAAGCTCACCACATTCTTCTGCGTATTCATCAGGATACAGTTTTGGTAATCATTCTCTTGGGCAAATACGCTTCCGATGATCTTAAGCAATTGGTTGGTCGTTAGCAGCGTAGCAAGCAAGTCGGCCTGGGTGTAATAATCCTTGAATAGCTCCACTTCATAACCAATGCGCAGGTTTTGGTAGAAGGGTGTGGTGATTCCCTCTATATCCATGCAATAATTCACCTCAGCACTTTGGGGTGTATAGCCCCCTCCTTCTCGGCGGGTAATGATAGTACGCACCAGCACGGGCTTGGCCGAAAGGGCATTGGCCTGTATTGTTTTTTTGATTTCAGCCTCTAAGAACTCCATGGTAAAGTTGGCTGGGATTTCCATACGTGCAATACGCATGGTAGCCATCAGGCGTAGGTAGTGTTCTTCCCAAAAAAAGAGACTACCCTCTACATATTTTACAATGTCAAAGACGCCATCTCCGTAGAGGAAACCGCGATTCTTAGCTGAAAGGGCAGGGGAGGTCTGTTGTATTTCTCCGTTATAGTTGATCATTCGTTACAGTTACATTAAGGGGGGCAAAGTTACGGATTATTTTCGGGTTCTCCTATAGTCTTTGTGTAAGCTCGGTCAGCCACTTGCCTTGTACCTTCATCACCTGTTCTATGACCTCTCTCACACAACCCTGTCCGCCGCCCAGGTGGGAGATATATCGGGCTACGGCCTTCACTTCTGGTACCGCATCCTGTGGACAGGTAGGCAGGCCGACACGCTTCATCGGTGCTACATCGGGAATGTCGTCCCCCATATAGAGAATTTCCTCAGGGCGCAGGGCATACTTATCCATATACTCTTTTAAGGGCTCTATCTTCAGGTGATTAGCCATATAGATGTCGGTAACACCCAATTGCTCAAATCTTCGGCGAGTGCCTATGTTGTTTCCTCCAGTGATAATGGCAATGCGGTAGCCCTGATTGATTGCCTGCTTAATGGCATAACCATCTTTTACATTGAACGAACGTAAGAGATCGCCATCGTTTTGCACCAAAACTTGGCACTGGGTAAGTACCCCATCTATGTCAAAGATAAAAGTGGTGATGTCACCTAATAATTCCTTGTAATTTTTATTTTCCATAAGTTGTCAATATAGAAGTTGATATATCTCGGTAAATGTCTCTTTCTATGCCTTGTAGCAGGGCTAAATGTTTCTCTATCACAGTACGATCCCCCCTTTTGGCAGGGCCTGTTTGCCCTTCAAAGAAAGACAATTGTTGCCCCTTGAGGTAGGTTTCCTTCAGTAGCGGTTGCAACAGCTCAAAAGGAATCCCCTCACGTGTACAGAGTTGCTGGCTGAGATACCATAGGTGGTTGGTGAAATTGTTTAGAAAAACAGCCGCCACATGTAGGTATTGTCGCTGCAAACTATCTATGGCATAGCACTTGGGGGAAAACATCTTGGCCAAGCCCTCCAAAAGTGCATAATCAGCGACTTCTTCCGTCTCCAAACAGAAAGGAACCTTTGAGAAATCCACCGCTTGCGCTATGGAAAAAGACTGCAAGGGGTAGAATACCCCACGCCTTTGGCGGGCACTAAGCGCCTGCATAGGCACACTGCCTGAGGTATGTACTACCAAGCGCCCTTCGAAAGGGAGCTGCTCAGAGAGCGCGGCTATGGCATCGTCTTTGACTGAAAGGATATAAATATCAGCAGGGAACAAAGCCTCCAACTGGGTGGTTTTCTCTACCACAATTGCGTCAAAGGCAGTACTTAGTGGACTGCGATTGTATAGCTGTACGAGCTGGTATTGAGGGTTTTCTGTAAGTCGTTGGGCTAAGTGATAGGCCACATTGCCCCCGCCCAAAAGGACTACTTTCTTCATAGATAGCAAACAAATGCCAAAAGTACTATATTTTTATGACACCTCAAAAGATTTTTCTTATTTTTTTAGGTCAGCTCAGAGAAAAACCGTACTTTTGCACTTAAAATTACATTCATGAGAAAACTCGTAGGCTTTGCCGCCCTTTTGGCACTCCTTAGTGCCTGTTCTAAAAAGCCGTCTCTTCAGGGAGATTGGCAAATCGCAAGTATCGCTGTAAATGATAAGACACAACCCTTGGACGATTGTACCAAGAAGACCTATCTTTCCTTTGGTAAGGATTCGATTACTTATCACGCCTTTGTCCCATTTGATAATTGTAAGGAAAATATCTCCCGCCTTCCTTATACGGCAACACCTGACAGTATCAAGGTAACCAACGAACTCAAGCGTATAGAGCGTAGCCTCTACCAAATCAAAGGAGATACACTCATCATTACCGATGCCGCTGAGATCCAAGGACAAAAAATAGTCTCTAAAGTAAAACTTGTCAGAAAAACTAGTGACAAGTAACAAATGATTAGTCACTAGTGGTTAGTCATTAGTCACTATTTTGGTATGATTTTTGCTTTTCTTAGGGTATGAAAACGTTATTTCTTACCCTATTTCTATTAGCTACGGCTTGTCTCTATGCTCAACCAGAGAAATTCTCTTCAGGGTCACTCCTACTCACTCCAAAGAAAGAGGCTCCCCTACAACCCAAGGGGGCAGAGCAGAAGAGCTCCGAGGTGTCCTCTTGGCTCAAGAATTACCAAAAGCAAAACCCTACGCCCTCCTTTTCCTCAGAAGACAAGGGCGTGGATTTCACTGGTCAGTACCGCAAGCAATATGCCCAAAAGGAGATTACCCTGCCTAAGTACCAAACTGATCTGAAACTGGAAAAGGAGCAAGACCTCTCTGCCCTTAGGGGTGATAAGTCCTATGGCGAGTTCAACAGCACTGCCGAGGGGGTGGGTATCTTTTGCCGCGACTATGCCGATGTAGATGGGGATATAGTAGATATATACCTCAATGATGAGTTGGTGATAAGCAATGTATACTTACGTGGTGACTTCCAGCGCTTACATATTCCCCTAAAAGTAGGTTTTAACAAGATAGAAATTAAGGCACTCAACCAAGGACTCTATGGCCCCAACACGGCTGAGTTCCTCGTGATAGATGACCAAAACCAAACGCTTATCAACCAAACTTGGGCGTTGCTCACTGGCTACAAAGCTCGGTTTGTAATCGTAAAAGACAAATAGTAATGATTAATGATTAACGCTGATAATGATTATTCTTAATTCGTTAATCATTAATCATTAATCGTTAAAAATGAATTTTTTAGCACATATTTTTTTATCAGGAGAAGAGAATGACCTGCTAAAGTTGGGGAATTTTATGGGAGATACCATACGAGGTAAGCAGTATCTGGACTATCCAGAAGAAGTACAGCGTGGTATTCTCCTACATAGGCAAATAGATACTTTTACCGATGCCCATCCTCTTTTTCGAGAAAGCAAAAGGCGGTTGGTGCCTCTCTATGGCCATTATGCGGGAGTGATTACAGATATTTTCTATGATTATTTCTTGACCAAGCACTGGCGAGTGTTCTCTTCGGAGGATTTCGATGGCTATATTGAGCGCTTTTATGCACTTTTGCAGGAAAAAAAGGAGGTGCTAAATCCCCAAATGCAGTCTATTGCTGGCTATATGATGCGAGATAATTGGCTTAAAGCCTATCAGACTTATACAGGATTGGCACGAATCCTCTATCAGATGGATAGACGAACCGAGTTTCGCTCCCAAATGCAGTATGCGATTACCTCTCTGCAAACCGAAGAACCTCTCTTTGAAGCCGAGTTTCTTCCTTTTTTTAAAGAAATACAAGAGTTTGTTATAGCAATTGACAAATAACAATCCTAACAATCCTTGGCAACTCAAAACTCAAAACTAACTATGTTTTTTCTCTCATTAGGTAGTAATCTCGGTAATAGGGCACAGTACCTCCAGCATGCACTCTTCCTCCTGCATCGTGAGGTCAGCAAAGTTGTGAAGGTATCGCCCTTATACGAATCCCCAGCTTGGGGGTTTAGCTCGGAGCCTTTCTATAATATCTGCGCAGAGCTACATACCGACCTACCTTTGGAGGCGCTCCTGCCGAGACTCCATGCTATAGAAGCCCGCTTGGGGCGTGTGCGTACCTCTCAGCCCTCGGAGGGTTATAAGGCACGTACCTTGGATATTGACATCCTCTACTATGATGATAAGGTCGTACAAACCGATACACTCTGCATACCTCACCCACAGTTGGCTTTAAGGCGCTTTGTCTTACAACCCTTAGCCGATATAGCTCCCGATTTTGTAGACCCTGCCAAAGGGCAAAAGATAAGCCAACTCCTTGAAGTCTGCCCTGATACGGCCTCTCTTACCTTAGTAAAACAGGACTTCGCCTTGCCTATGAACAAGGCTACCATTCCCTATCACTATATCACCATAGAGGGGAATATAGGCGCAGGGAAAACCTCCTTGGCCACCCGCTTGGCGGAAGACTTTTCAGGACAATTACTCTTGGAGGAATTTGCCACTAACCCTTTTTTGGAGGACTTCTACAAGCAGCCACAGCGCTATGCCTTGGCCACCGAACTGAGCTTTCTCAAAGACCGCTATAAGCAACTCCAGCATACCCTCTCCCTGAACGAACATCCCCTCTTGGTGGCTGACTATGCCTTTTCCAAATCGCTTATCTTTGCTCAAGAGACGCTTCCTAAGAAGGAATATGCCCTCTATGAAGAGCTGTTCTATTTACTTTTTGAGCGAATGATAAAGCCCGATTTGTATATTTACCTCCACCAACATACCGATACGTTACTAAAGAATATACAAAAAAGAGGGAGAAGTTTCGAATCGCCTATCTCTAAAACCTATTTAGAACGTATCGAGCAGAGTTATCTGTCTTTTTTGCAGCGTAATCCCTCGCTGCATACTCTTTTTATAGATGTCTCCTATATGGATTTTGTAAATAACCAAGACGATTACCAGTTTATTACTGCCCTAATTACGAAATAGATGCCTTTTTTCCAGCAACTCCATATAGCCGATACCCATGTTTATACATGGCAACTCACCGAGACGGTGGCGCAGCTTAGAGCTGGTCTCACCCTCTCCCAAGGGGAGGAAGAGCGGCTGATGACGCTCCATAGCCAGAAGAAGCAGCGGGAGTTCTTGGCTATTCGCCATTTGTTGCGAGAGGCACAACTACCTACCACAGCTCTTTACTATACCCCTGAGGGCAAGCCACTGCTTGAAGGGCCATATATCTCTATCACTCACAGCCAAGACTTTGTGATGATTGCCCTAAGCCCGCGCCCCATAGGGATAGACATAGAGCGCTGTACCCCCCGTATCCTTCGCCTTGCCCCCCGCTTTACCCCTTGGCAAGCCCCCCCCGATATGGACGAGCTTACCCAAATACAAGCCTATACCCAGCTATGGACGATCAAGGAAGCGCTCTATAAGATTGCCGACCAACCCTCGGTTCGCTTCTATGAGGATTTGCAAATACCTCATTTCCAAGCCCTCGCCCCTTGCCAACAAGCCCTCATCACCTGCCCCGAAGGCGATAAGGCCTACGAGGTACAGAGCTTTTTTTGGGAGGGATACATTTGGTCAATGGTAGGTGAAGAATGAAAAGAAAACAACTCAAAATTAAAAACTCAAAACTCAAAACTATTAAGAAATGGCCACGAATAAAAACGCCCAACTGCGCTATAAGATATTAGATGAGTGTTTTGCAAACAGATATAAGACTTTTGGCATACAAGAGCTTATAGAGGTTTGTTCGGATCGCCTTTCTGAATATTATGGGGAAGAAATTAGGATTTCCCGCCGCACTATCTATGATGATATCCGCTTTATGGAAAGTGCCGATGGTTTTGATGCCCCCATTGCCCGTATCAAGGAAGGAAAAAATGTATATTTCCGCTACGAAGATCCTCATTTTTCTATCCTTAAAAAAGAGTTGAGTGCCCCTGAAAAGGAAGTGATTACCAATGCGCTCTCTATCCTTGCACGAATTAAAAAGCTCCAAGGCTTCGAAGGCATAGAAGAAGTGGCCACCAAGATACAAGCGGTATTGGATATAGACTACCAAGAACAAATCATTGATTTCCAAGACAACGAATATCTCAAAGGCACTGAATATCTCAACGAGCTATACCACTATATACTCAACAAGCAAACTATCAAACTCTCCTATAAGCCTTTTACCGAGGAGGTTAAAGAGATGCCCCTTTCTCCCTATTACCTCAAGCAGTATAATAATCGTTGGTTCCTCTTGGGCTACAATGGCACTACGGATAGGTTGGAAACCTTTGCCTTGGACAGAATCCAAAAACTACAGGCAGACAAACATCCTTATCAAGAAAATACTATAGATTTCGAAGAATATTTTGAAGATATCATCGGAATTACTAACTTTGCAGACCGAGAAGTACAGACTGTGGAGCTGGCGCTAAGCCCTGAGATTATCCCCTATATAGCCACTAAGCCTCTGCATAGTTCCCAGCGACTCAGGGACAACAAAGTAAGCCTTAAGGTCAAGCTCAACTACGAATTGGAGACCCTTATCCTCTCCTTTGGAGAGAAAATAACTGTTTTATCCCCTATAGAGCTTAGAGAGCGTATCCAAAAAAGATTACAAAATGCACTAAATCAGTATGATATGAAAAAATAAAAAATAATTGTTCGTGTGCAAATACTTTGCACACAAGGGTTATACCTTTGCACCGTTCAAGAAAACGTTCTTTAAAACACCTGTGAGTATATTGATTTCTTTGATTGCTGGAAGTTTGAGTTATCCCTTTTTGGATGATTTAAGTTTCAGGTCGGCAATTGGCTTAGGATTTTCCTAAGTATAAGGTTACCAATGGATCAAGATAAATATAGCTATATTATATTGATATTGATTTATATTGATATTGAAAATATCATTTTTCTTGATTTCATAAGAACCTTCTCTGGTATATTATATTCATACAAGTAGAATAGAAATACAGGTGTTTTTTAGAACCATTTTAAAACTATATATAATGAAAACCCTTACCACAGAACAAATTAGCTATATACAAACTACCTTTGCTTCCTTAAAGCGTAAGGAGAGTTTCTTGGATTTACTCAATGAAGTGAAGAAGTTTATGGAAGGGGAGAATGCAACGCCTTTTTCTTTATCTTTCTTTACCCAATATGCCAATCCTAAGTTCTGTGAGTATGATAGGTATTATATCTTTAAGATCAAGAAGAAATCAGGAGGAGAACGTACTATTATGGCGCCTTATGATACATTTGGAGAGCTTTTACGATATTTTAATGTTGTATTACAAACCCTCTTTACTCCTCATACTAATGCTATGGGTTTTGTACCAGGCAAGTCTATTGCCACAGGGGCCCAAATGCATATAGGGAAGAACTATGTATATAACATAGATTTGAAAGACTTCTTTCATTCTTTTGAGCGAAAGAGAGTCAAATGGATGTTTACCCAAGCGCCCTTTAACTTATCAGGAGAGCGAGAGCCTTTGGCTTTCTTTTTAGCCTCCCTTTGTACCCACCCTATAGAGATAGAGGGGCAGACTCGTATTATACTCCCACAGGGAGCACCTACCTCACCTACCTTGACCAATATCCTTTGCTACGGCTTGGACAAGAAGCTTAGTGGCTTGGCCAAGCGTTTTGGAGCCACCTATTCCCGCTATGCGGACGATATTACTTTTTCTTCTAACAAAAGTATCTTCAAAAAAGAAGCTTTCCTAAGTGAGTTGCAACGTATCATCACCTCCCAAGGGCTGACTATCAATGAAAAGAAAACGCGCTTACAGCAGAAAGAATATCGCCAAGAAGTAACCGGCCTTATCGTAAATGAAAAGGTCAATACCTATCGACGTTATGTAAAGCAACTTCGTATGTGGTTGCATTATATAGAAACCTATGGATATAAGAAGGCAGAGATCCTTTTCAAAAAGGACTATGTCAAGGACAAAGGGCATATAAAAGAGGCTTCTTCTATGAAATTGGTGCTTGAAGGTAAACTTCTTTACCTCAAAATGGTAAAAGGAGAACAAGATTCGACCTACCTAAAGCTACAAGACCGCTTTAATAAAGCTTTTGGTTTGGATATCGAAAAATTATTACAGGTATGGGAGACTTATGGGATAGAAAAAGCGGAACAAGTGTATAGGGAAATGGGAATAGAGAACTTTAAAATATGCTCAGGAGCTACAGAAAAGGAAGCTGCGAGTTTTATTACTCTCTTAGAAGAGAATGGAATGAAAAATAGCTTGCTTAACATTCGTATATCTCGTAATCGTATAGGAAAATTGCTCTCTCCTTCTGAAATGATAGAAATTTTTGATAAGGAAGACCCTAAAGAAATTATGGAGAGTATGAAAGGTAGAATTATAAAATAATTTTTGACTATGGATAAGAACAAATATACCTTTGCTCAAGAACTTCTTAGGAGTTACAAGCTAACTCCTGAGCAGAAGGAGCGAGTCTTGGCACTGGTTGCTCGTGAACGTAATGAGGATATAGTGCGATTGGAGGAAAAAGTAGCTTCTTTGGAGAAGAATACACCTATAACTCCTACACCTATATCTGAGGAAGAAGAGCCAGATGAAATAGAGAAAGAGGTAAAAATTGAAGATTCTTTACCCAAGTATATATACCCTTTTTCAGGAAATGGATTAGCAACATTCTTATTGGCCTACAATCAAGATCCATTGCTTAAATATACCTGTCATACTATTGATGAAGGAGAAATACAGGGAGACAACATAATGGATTATATAAAAAAGATAGCTAATATAGATACCTATACAGTAAGAGAACACCAACGAATATTACAGGAAAGGATTTATGAATTATGTGATCTTGATAGAAATGGTAAAGAACTACTTAATGAGAAAGGGAAAAAAAAGAATAAATATTTTTTCAGTAAGAATATAAAGAATCTTATATTAGTTTATCTTACAGGAAAGGATTATGATGGAGAAAAAAAAGGATGGAGTTCGGATAATATAGAAATGAACTGGGCAAATGAGGAACTCTTAGCTTGGTCAGATGCCCATCCTGATTGTGTACCTCACCCTAATGGAACTTTAAAAAATAAACAAAAAGTATTTTTTAAATTCAAAAAACCTTTTACTTCAAGATTAAATGGTAGAAAAATACGAGATTTCTCTGAATTGGTAATACACTTTAAATATCTATTTCATATACGCTCCGATAATTCCCTAAAAAATTTATTAGAGTATAGAAATGAGAAGTGGAAGACAAAAATTGATTTTCATTTTGATGAAAAATTCTATGAAAATATAGAACTTTTTACTGATGTAGATAAATTATTACAAATATATGATGAAATATTGAAAGATATTACAGATACAATCCCTGAAAAAAATAAAAAATACAGATTAAAAGAAGGAGAAAAGCATAAAATAGTATTATCTTTCTATGAAAAAGAGAAAGAGGTCTATTTTGAGATCCTTCATATTCATCCTCAT
Organism: Capnocytophaga sp. CM59; assembly: GCF_000293175.1. Classification (NCBI taxonomy): domain Bacteria; kingdom Pseudomonadati; phylum Bacteroidota; class Flavobacteriia; order Flavobacteriales; family Flavobacteriaceae; genus Capnocytophaga; species Capnocytophaga sp. CM59. The sequence continues at coordinate 74,140 of NZ_ALNN01000005.1, read as the reverse complement.
TGCCCTTTCTATTTAAAGACATCTGATAATGCGCTTGAAAGAATAGGAGATTTTCAAACAAGTCTTATAAATAAGATAAATGGAATAACCAACTTGTATATAGAAGCTGATTTTAAAGAAGAAGGGAAGAGCTATTGTATTAATCTATGGGAAGGTGAATGGGATGAGGGTAAAGGGAGACATTTTCGGAAAGTAGTATCAAAAGAAGAAATATCTCAAGTAGGAGGTGTAAAATATAAATTAAGGCTAAAATGAAGATATATATTATTGATGAACAAATAAATAGACAAATAGAGTATGGTTGGACAGAAGAACATTTTGCCCAATATAAGACTATAGTAGAAACTATTCATAGGGAGGAAGAATTTTTTGAGGATATCCTAAAAAATAAGGAGAATATTGTTTTTTTACACGAATCATTTCCTGATAAGAATACAAAAGAGAAAATATATCAGCGAAATAAAGAAAAAGCTATATCTATTGGAGTATTTAGTGGAAGTAAAAATGAACGAAGAAAGAGTGAGAATAGAATAGACTTACCTGCGGATGTATTCTATAAAAACTTGACTGTTTTTTTAGATAGAGTAAAAGAAGGAGATTTTAATATTGGCTATCTCCTATATGGTGCTTCTCCAGAGAGGGAGCAACAACTCTTATCCGAATTAGAAAAGAGGAATAATGAAGAAGATAATCTTGCTCCTATAGCTTCTATTTACAAAAATCTTCTATTTCTTACAAGTGAAGATTATATAGATAATCCTTTTGAAAATGCTCCTGAGGTAACTCTATATGAAGATGAAGAGAAGCGAGACTTCTCTGATAGTCGTTTGCACACTATTGTAAGTGAGGAATTAGATGGAGATAAATATGATAATATATTCATTCCTTTATGTTTTGGAAATTCTTTGTCTGACTATAATGGACTGCGATTAGCAGTTCATATACGTTGTACGAAGACTATAAACCAACTTAGTAATATCTATATCTATGGTTTTGTAGGCTATAAAGATTTATTAGAACACCCTTGTTTTAATATACTGAAGACTAAAAATGTCTTTCTGATTGATTATAGTAAAAAAGCCATACAAGAAGCAGATAAGAATACCATATCTTCTCTTAAGGAGGATGAATTGACTAAAGAGATACAAAAATTAGTACTCGCCGCTCCCAAAGATAATCATACAATTGCTAATGAATGGGCTATCTATAGATGGGTAACTACCATAGGAACAGGAGTTAGGGATGAGGGAATAGATATTATCAATAGAAATATTCAGCAAAACTTGTATTTCAAGTACTTACAAACTATTTATCCTGTCGTCAGAAACGAGCTAAGTGCAGTCAGAATAGAAAAGGACGATGAAAAATCTCCTAAAATATTGTATATAGATGATGAAGCAGAAAAAGGTTGGGATGAGATATTCGCTACCCTTCTTTGTGATGGAAGTAATTTGGACTATGAATGTCTGGAGGATGATATTAAAAAACTATCAAAGGAAGAGATAATAACTACTTCCATAAAGGGAATAAAAGAGAAAGATATAGATATTGTTATTCTTGATTTCCGACTTCATAATGCTGACTTTAGTAAAGAAATACCTATAGAGGAAGTTACAAGTATGGAAATACTAAAGCAGATAAAAGAATACAACAAAGGAATACAGGTGCTCATTTTCTCTGCCACGAATAAAATATGGAACTTGCAAGCCTTAGAGCGTTTGGGAGCAGATGGCTTCATAATTAAGGAAGCTCCAGAGAATAGTGTCAATCCCAACTTTACAGAAGAAACGATAGCTAACTTTAAGAGAATAATGGAAAGAAGTATCCGTATGATTTTTCTTAAAGAAGCATATACCATAACCAATATTATAAAAGAGAGCTTAGATATAAAACTTGAAAATAAAAAGCAGAATTTGAGATCTGAGATAATACTTCAACTTGATATAGCTTTTGAATGTCTTAAAAAGACGAGCGAAGATAATGCTTATTTTAATCTTTCTTATATATCTCTGTTTAAAATTATTGAACATATCAATGACTTTTATACAGATGAATCAGGAAAGTTTATAAAAATAGCAAAGGAACTAAAACCCATAGAATCTTATGATCAAAAGACTCAAATATTTAAAACAATTGAAGAAAACAAATATCCTTCCACAAAAGATAAAATATTATTTATCTATGAAAAATCTTTAAATGGAGATCCTAAAAAAATTGTTGCTAATATAGGGGCAATTTGTAAGAATAGAAATAATATTATACACCCTAAGACTATCAAAGAGTCTAAAAAAACAACAGCTCAAGAAAATATCGTATTACTAAATACAATTTATACTATAGTAAAACAACTCAAAACTCAACATTAACCACTCAAAACTAACCATTATGTCCGCCATTTTTAACCATTTTCAAGACCTTACCCTTACCGATGACCAACACAATGCCTTGGAAAAGATAGAAAAATTTCTCTCTTCCGATGCCCAAATATTTATCCTTAAGGGATATGCAGGAAGTGGGAAGACAACCTTGCTTAAGGGATTGGTCAGCTACCTACAAGAGGAAAAAACACAGTGCCAAGTCATGGCACCTACAGGGCGCGCCGCTAAGATTTTGCGTAAGAAGGTAGGACAAGGAGCTACTATACACAGAACAATCTATGCTTTTGATGATGTAGAAACAGATGATGAAACATATAAGTACAGATACCCAGTGAGGATAAATGAAGCAGAGGGGCAGGTGCTCATTGTAGATGAGGCTTCTATGGTTTCTAATGTTGAAAATAAACAAGAGTTTTTCCAATTTGGCACAGATATTCTCTTGGCCGATTTGCTAACCTATAGTCGTGTAAGGGGAGGACATAACAAAATGATCTTCGTTGGTGATCCTGCACAGCTCCCTCCTGTAAGCGATTCAGTATCTCATGCTTTGGAAGAGGATTTCTTCCTATCTAAATCGCTAAAAGTAGCACAAGCAGAACTAAAACAAGTGGTGCGACAAGGGGACAATCTTATTCTTAAAAATGCAACGACTATCCGTCAGCTCATAGCAAATCCTATCAAGTCTGAACTGACCCTTGATTATGATGGAGACTTTGTAAAGATAAGCACTGAAGAGATTACCTCCCAATACACCGATAGATACCCTATGCCTGAGCTGGGACAGGGAGTCGTGATTGCTTATTCTAATGGCAGCTGCCTGCATTATAATCAGAATATCCGTTCAAAGATATTTCCTAATTCGCCTAATGTGGTAGCAGGAGATATCCTACTTATCAATCAGAACAACTATAATGGAGAAATAGAACTGTTTAATGGGGATATGGTAAAGGTTATAGAAGCCGCTAATGAAGTAGAAACACGTGAAATTCCTTTAGAAAAAGATGAAAAAACAGGCAGAAGAAAGCATATTACCATCTCTTGGAGAAAAGTAAAGATATGCCCAGAAGGAAGTGATATGATATTGGACTATTATATTATTGATACACTGCTTAATTCTATAAACAGAGATCTCTCTATAGACGAGAAGAAGGCTCTTTTCGTTGATTTTATGATCCGTTTTGATACAAAAAGTAAAGGTCAATACGACAGACATTCTCAAGAATTTAAGGATATGCTGAAGAATGACCCTTATTTCAACGCACTACGGGTAAAGTATGGCTATGCCATTACTTGCCATAAATCACAAGGGGGCGAATGGGATACGACTTTTGTGGATTATTCTGGGCGAACTGGACTTAACAATGATGCCTTGCGCTGGAGCTATACCGCTACCACTCGTGCGGTAAAGAGGTGTTATGCGGCTAATGCGCCTTATACTACTTGCTTTTCTTCTTTCCAAATATCAGAAATAGGAGCGGTTTCCAAAATGCCGAATGAGACTTTTAGTCTAAGAAATATTCCATTATCTCCTTTCCATAAGGAAGGACAACATCGCGCTAAGAGTTTGAAATACTGGGAGGTAGTGGCCAATTTGGAAAATACACCTTATAGGGTGGAACAGGTAGAGAGCAAAGGAGACTATCAAGAGCGTTATACTATTAGTAATGGGGAGCAAGTGGATGTGTTTGATGCTTTTCATTCTGGGGCGGGTGTTTTCAAGGATTTTACCCCACTACATCATGGGGCTACTCCGTGGCAATCGGAAGTATTGATCTTGCTGAACAGGCCTAATGATGAGATGCTTTTTGAAATTGATTATACCCCATCTACACCGCTTTTTGAAAAGCTATACGGACTGATGCAGTCTGCTTGTGAGGATACAGAGGTAGTCATTACTAATGTAGAAGAAAAACCCGCCAACTATATAGTGCTCTATTGCTTAAGAACAGACGAGGGTAAGGGGGCTTATATACAGTTTTATTTCAATAGCAAGCAGCAACTCACAAGGGCTATGCCTAAATCCATGAAAGGGGCAGACGACCAAAAACTACAATTACTAATCCAAAAACTAAAAGAATATGTCATTTAAAGAAATAACCCAGCTACGCAAGGAAGGAAAATTAGAGGAAGCACTTACCTATGCTCAGGAAGATTATAATAAAGAGCCTGATAATATATGGAATAAAAGATCTCTAAGCTGGGTGTATTATGAGTTTGCTAAGAAGGCCGCAGCAGAGAGTAATATCAATAATTTTTTGGAAAATGTACAGAAAATCAAAGACTTGCAGATGCCTCCCGAAGAGAAGATGGTCTTTGATACCCTCATATGGGAATACCGAAAACTGCTGGCGAGTACCAAAGTAGGGGAGAAGGTAGATTTCCAAAAGGCCAATAGCTTATATCAGAGTCTTAAGGGAATGTATTTTACATTGCCTTCTAAGGAGTTTTCTGTACTTGTAACCGCACTACACAAGGTGTTTAAGGAGAGTTATCAATATACAGAGGTCATGGGTAAGTGTCTCAAGTACCTTCGCCCTGAGGATTTCTTGCCAGAGGTATATAATGACAGAAAGCAGATGCCTTTGGCCGAGCGTATTTATTATGCTTATGGGAAAAACATCCTAAAAGGAGAACCTACCTCCAATGGTTTTGGAGAAATAACCTATAATGTGAATAAGGAAAGGGTTAGGGATTTCCTTCCTACTTTGGATAGCTGGATAGAAGCACATCCCGAATATACTTTCTTGCCTTATTACAAAGCAAAAATGGAACTCCTTTTGGGAGATACCGATACACTCACTACTTTCTTGCCTTTTGCTAAGAAGAAAAAGAATGATTTCTGGGTATGGCAGCTCCTTAGTGAAATTGTAACAGACAAAGAAAAAGAGTTTGCTTGTCTATGTAAGGCCTTAACCTTAAAGACGCCCGAATCTTTCTTGGGGAGAGTGCGTACAAGTCTCGCTAAGCAACTGATAGAAAAGCAACTCTATAATGAGGCACGTACTGAGATAGAAGCGGTGCTAAAGGAGAAGCAAGAAAGCGGACACAAAGTGCCTAATCAGCTACAACAATGGCAACAAGAATCTTGGTATGCTCAGGCGCAACCACTTAATGATAACAAAGTTCTATATAATAAGTATAAAGGGCAGGCAGAGGCTATTCTATATGAGGATATTCCTCAAGAGGTCATAGTGCTTTCTTATGTGAATCAGGAAAAGAAAATAGCTAATTTTGTCAAGAACAAACAAAAACAGGGCTATTTCAAGTATGATAAACTCCTGAGGAATCCTCAGGTAGGGCAGGTGCTAAAAGTACGTATGGAGGTCTTCGACGAAGAGAAAAATGCCTATACCTTACTCACCGCTCAGGAGGATAAAACCGCTACTTGTGAGGCACTAAAAGAGCAAGAGGGAGTACTTAGTATAAAAGCTTCAGGTGTTGGTTTTGTCACTGATATCTTTGTAAACCAACAGCTTATAGAGAAAAATCATTGGACAAATGGCCAACTTGTAAAAGTCACTGCACTCCTTTCTTATGATAAAAAGAAAGAAAAATGGGGTTGGATAGCTATTTAAAGGAACTAACTCAAAACTCAAAATTAACAACTCAAAACTCAAAAATGCGTATTCTTGCAATAGACTATGGTACCAAGCGTTGTGGTATCGCGGTAACCGACGAACTCAAGCTCATTGCCTCGGCACTGGCGACGGTAGAAACAACTGAGCTACTGGATTTCTTACAGCAATACTGCTTAGCGGAACCAGTGGAGCGAATCATTGTAGGCCTACCCAAGCAGGTCTCTGGCGAACTCTCAGAGAGTGAAATGGCCATAGCTACTTTTATTGAAAAGCTCCAAGAAAAACTCCCTGAGATACCCGTCTCCCGTTATGATGAACGCTTTACTTCCAAAATAGCCTCCCATATATTGGTGGAAAGCGGCACTAAGAAGAAAAAACGACAGGACAAAGCCCTCTTGGATCGCATCAGCGCCACACTTATTTTACAGGATTATTTGAGTTCTTTGTAATAAAAAATGACTTTACTCGAACAAGTATATACCCCTGCGGATATCCGCCATTTCTCTCCCGCTGAGCTTAGGCAGCTAGCGGGGGAGTTGCGCCATTTTATCATTAATGAAGTAGCTACTAAGGAAGGCCATTTAGGGGCAGGCTTGGGCGTGGTAGAACTGACTATTGCCCTGCACTATGTGTTCAATACCCCTGAGGATATATTGGTCTTTGATGTTGGTCACCAGGCCTATCCCCATAAGCTTCTTACAGGCAGGCGTGAACGCTTTGCTACCAATCGCCAATGGGGTGGCCTTTCAGGTTTTCCAAGGCGCAAGGAGAGCGAATACGACCCCTTTGGTACAGGCCATGCAGGTACTTCCCTCTCGGCCGTATTGGGCATGGCTACCGCGGCAGTGCTCGAGGAGAATTTCTCACGCAAGCATGTGGCTGTCATCGGGGACGCTTCTTTTGTCAATGGCATGGCCTTGGAAGCACTCAACCAAATGGGGGATAGCAAGGTCAATATGCTGGTGGTACTCAATGACAACCAAATAGGCATAGACCCCTCCACAGGTGCTTTTCGCTATTACTTGGAACGCTTGGCCAAGGGAGCCGATAAGGGCAGCTTCTTTGCTGACTTGCAAATAGAGTATCTAGGCAGCTATGATGGGCATTCCTTCGAAGAGCTAATTCCTATACTAAGCCAGGCAAGAGATTTCTTTGGGGTACAGCTAGTGCATATCCGTACTACCAAAGGCAAGGGCTACCAAAGGGCAGAAGAGCGACAGACGCTTTTTCATGCCCCAGGCAAGTTTGACCCCGCTACGGGTATGCTTCTACCTCAGCAGAGGCAACAAACGAAGTTTCAGGACGTTTTTGGTCATACTCTCTGTGAGTTAGCCGCCGAGAACAAGGCAATTGTGGGCATTACTCCTGCCATGGTAACAGGTAGTTCGCTCCACTATATGCAGCAACAATTCCCTGCTCGCACCTTTGATGTAGGCATAGCCGAAGAACATGCAGTTACCTTTTCCGCAGGATTGGCCACTCAAGGGCTGCTGCCTTTCTTGGTCATTTATTCTACTTTTCTGCAAAGAGGCTATGACCAACTCATTCACGATGTAGCTTTGCAACAGCTCAAAGTGATTTTCTGTATAGATAGGGCAGGCCTAGTGGGGGAGGACGGTGCTACCCATCAGGGAGTGTTTGACATTGCTTACTTGCGTTGTATTCCTAATATAGAAATTTTTGCCCCTCGCAATGAGGTAGAATTACGTAATATCCTCTATACCGCCCAACTCCCTGAGCAAGATAAGGCGCTGGCCATACGCTACCCTCGTGGTTATGGGCAGCTAACGGTGTGGCAGTTACCTTTTGAGAAAATAGAGAAGAAAGGGGTACAACTCCGCGAAGGCACACGCTATGCGGTGCTTTCGGTCGGTACCATAGCCGATGAGGTCGCCCAAGAGATAAACCAGCACCCTGAGGCTGAAGCTTTTGCTCATTACGATATGCGATGGATTAAGCCCTTAGATGAGGAGCTTTTGCATCATGTCCTAAAAAAGTATGAGGTAGTGATTACTGTAGAGGAGGGGTGCAAAGCGGGCGGTTTTGGAGAGAGCATTGTGGTCTTTGCCAAAGAAAAAGGCTACAGCCTCCCGATCAGAATCGTAGCCATAGCCGATGTCTTTGTAGACCATGGCTCAGTTGCTCTGCAACGTGCCTTTACAGGTCTTACCAATTTTCTAGCTGAAAAGTAAAGCCAAAATACTTGAGACTGCGTATATGGGAGATAAACTCAAAAGATTATTTCCCTTCTATAAGGTGTTCGTATGCGTCCCATCCTTTGGTGCCTTTGTATTCCCATATACTACTGGCAGGAACATAGATATGCTTGAGCTTCCTATCATTTTCAAAGATAGCGCGATCAACTCCCTTTACAGAAGTTATTGTAGGAGGGGTTTTTGCCTCTATGATGACAGTCTCTAAGTTCTCACAATCGGCAAAGACTCCTTGATCTATCTGCGTGATGCTCTCAGGTAGGGTGATACTTACTAATCCTGTATTGCTGAAGGTGTGTGGGTGTATTCCTTTTATCTTTTGGCTTAGGACAACCCTTTTTAAACTTTTTAGATTCTGGAAAGCACGTGCTTCTATGATTTCTACATTCTCTCCTATGACAATGGATTCCAATCGGCTACAATTCTTGAAGACATCAGTTGCGATTTTCTTTACTTTTCTCAGGTCTTCATCTTCATTCATATTGATATGTCTGATGCGAATGGAGAGCCATTGTTTAAGTACCTCTCCCTCAAACCGATCTCCTTCGTTTTTTTCGTATACCAACTCATAATCATAATTCTGTGAAGGAGAAGCTCCTAAGCTAATAAACTGATCAGACCAGCCTGTATTAGTTTTAGGCCCATAAAGCCTCTTGTTGGATAGGTCTATATAGAAATCACCTTCACTCCCTAAGCTATTGTTAGGGGCGCCAGAGCCAGAGAAAAGGCTATTTTTCTTTGTATCAGAAGGGGCGGAATGTCCATCTTTGCCTTTCTCTCCGTCGGCTCCTTTGGGGCCTTGCGCACCCTCCTTACCATCAGCCCCTTTAGGCCCTTGTGGCCCTTGCGGCCCTGGTTGTCCGTCTTTGCCATCAGCCCCCTTGGGCCCTGGTGCACCATCTTTACCATCGGCTCCCTTCGGCCCTTGTGCGCCGTCCTTGCCGTCGGCTCCTTTAGGGCCTTGCGCGCCGTCTTTGCCATTTTTCCCATCAGCACCTTTAGGGCCAGGCAACCCGTCCCTGCCGTCTTCTCCTTTCTCTCCCCGTTCGCCTTTGAGGCCTTTGAGCCCCCGCTCACCTTTAAGCCCTCGTTCGCCCTTGTCGCCTTTATCTCCCTTGCTACCAGGGATACCTTGCTCTCCTCGTTCGCCTTGGTCTCCCTTGTCACCCTGCTCTCCTTTGAGACCTTTATCCCCTTTATCTCCCTTCAGACCTTGGTCGCCCCTCTCGCCTTTGTCTCCCTTATCCCCTTTGTCTCCCTTGTCTCCTTTCTCGCCCTTATCCCCTTTGTCGCCAGGGATACCTTTTAGGCTAAGGGGATTACCCCAGCCATCAGCGGTTTTGCTACCATAGAGCTGGGCATTTGCAAGGTCTATATAATAGTCGCCAATATTCCCCAAAGCTGCATCAGGCGCTCCCATTCCCGAATGAATGATATTACCTTTCTGTACTTCAACACGTTCAACAACCGTTTCCTTTTGACAACTGATAACTATCCAAAGCCCTATTAGGGCACTGATAAAAAAGAGAACCCTCTTCATAATCATAACTATTTAGTGTATTTGTACTACAAAGTTAAGAAAAAATTAGCAAATATCCTAAAGGTTTCTTTGTTTTTTGTAAGTTGTTGAAAGATAGTAGGTTTTGTATAAAAGTCAGGTTTTTTTAGGGTGAAGAAGTAAGGATATTTATGTAAATTAGCTGCTATAAAAGAGAATTTTTGCTATTAAAACCTTTATCTATGTAAGAGGTTGTATTTCTCAAAACGTCCATTTGCCAATGAGTTCCTTAGCAAGATGAAACTCATTGGCAAATGCAAATAGCCTTTTAACTATGATTTGTATCAATAACCAAATAACTCTTTAGCGCCTCTACATAGCTCTCAAAAGCCAATAGTCCCTTATGGGTGAGGGTGATTTCGGTATTGGGATAGTTATCCTTGAAGGACTTGGTAACCGAGATATAGCCTGCGGTTTCTAGTTTTTGTATCTGTACCGAAATATTCCCCGAAGTGGCCTTGGTAGCCTGCTTTATCCGAGCAAAATCAGCCTTTTCCTCTGCTATAAGTAAAGAAACTATGGCCAATCTGAGTTGGGAGTGCAAGATGGGGTCTAAATCACTGAACATCTCTTTGCTTTTTGTAGTTAGTATAGAACTGTATTCCTGGAATAAGGAATAATAAGCAGGCCAATACGGCACAGAGTAGCGGCAAGGCGATTCCATAGTGGAAGAACAACACACTATAGGTGAGTACAATTCCCATGATAGAGGTCACTACCCACAAGGAAACCCTTAGGTGTAGGGCGATCGCCAAGGATACAAATGAGAAAGGCAGATAGATTACCAGCATAGCAATCTCGTAATTTTTCCAATTGCTAAAAGGCAAGCAAAAGCAAGAGATAGCCCCCAGTCCTGCCACGAGCCAAAGCCAGTCAAGCGGGTCGGTACGCTTTTTCTCTTTTCGGTTTCTCGCGCCCTCTTTCATTTTTGAGAAGAAGGAGATAAAGAATCCCAAGGGCATCAGTACGCCCCAGCCTATCCATGAGTAACGGGGATAGTAATTCGTGGCAAGCATCACAAATTGTATGATTCCAGAGAGGCAAATCAATACACTCCAAAAGATCAAGAAGAAACCATTTTCTTCATACTTTTGCTTTCTTTGACGAATGATATCTTGAATGAGTTTCAAGCTATCGGCAGGTTGTAGTTCCATGATGATATAAATTTAGGGTTTTAAATACGATGCAAAGATAAATAAGTTTATTTTATAAACCAAATATTTTTTAAATTATTTTTATTGTTAATTGATATTTTTTTACAACAAATTGATTATTAATTGTTTACATCGTAATAAAAGAAAAACGCCAGTAATGATACATCATTACTGGCGTTTGTTATTAGTCGTTAGTCACTAGTCATTCGTCACTAGTCACTAGTCATTATCTATATGAGTTTGCGTCCGTCGTATTTGCTAGCTTTGATATTGGAGAGGTCAAAGTGCTGGAAGCTCTTCATATAATTGATGATAGAGGTACCATTGGCATCGGCAAGGGAGGCTTTTCCTTCGGACTTAAAGAAGGTCTTCACACTGCTAGCGCCCAGCAGGTGAGCAGCAGCTAAGATGCCTGATTCGGTAATAGGTACTCCCGCAAAGTTCTTGCCTGCAAAAGTGGTAATCTCATGCTGGAGCTTCCACTTATTGTGTGCTAAGCTAGCGTAAAATACGCTTTCTTGTAGGGCGGGGCTACTAAGAAATTCTGATTGGGAGACACCGTAGAACTTCAAGGCCGATTTGCCAAACTGGTATTTGCCTACATGTCCATACGGATTGGTAATAAAGTAGTTGTTGCGGGACTCACGGTAACCCATTTTTTCTTTGAACCCTATGAAATCATTTTGGTGATTCATAGGAGAGAGGCGCGGAGTGTTCTCGGTCACTTGGCTTACACTCACCTCACGTGGGGCTTGTACTCTTAGACTGGCATGAAGGTCTTTTTGAGTGCCTAAAGAAGGCGTCAAAACAGTAGCCACTACAGCAGAAATTCCCATAGGAAAGAGAAAATCCTTGGTCATAGAAAGGTACTTTTTCTTGTTCTTAAGCATTTTCTGTTATTTCTTTAAGACTGACCCCTTTGCTAAAAACTGTTAGGAAAGGGTGCTTAAAATTTCACAGGGCAAAAGTACGTTTTTTCAGCAACAAAGCAATATACCTGATTAAAGTTTAGTTAATTCCTTAATTTTGTTTGGAAAAAGGAATTTATTAATAAAAACAAGAATTTCCAAAAAGGAAAACCTTTTGTGTTATTAAGAATTAAGGTTTATTTTTAACTCTCTTACAATAGTTTTTAACACTCCGTCATGGTCGTTGTCTTCCTCTGTTTGATAGGTAGCTACCTGCTTTACTTCTTCTTGGGCATTCTTCATGGCATAGCTATAGGTAGCTCTTGCAAGTAGTTCTAAATCATTGAGATAGTCTCCGAAGGCCATAGTCTCATTGGGGGTGATGTCTAAGGATTCTTGTAGGGCTGTCACGGCTACCCCTTTGTTGACCCCTGCATTGGTGATATCTATCCAATAGGCACCAGAGATGGTTACCTTTAGTCCTTCTTGTGAGAAAGAAGAGAAAGCAGGAAAGGAATGTTCGCGAGCGCCCCTAGGGTCAAGCAGCGTGATTTGGAAGATATCATCCTCAATTTCAGACAAGTCTGTGACCTTCACTACGGTATGGTGATATATACGTACCTGCTCCTCGGCATAGGGGGTAGTGGGAAATAAGTAGGTAGCCTTCTTGCCGCAGAGTCCAACGGCCATACCTGTAAATTGCCTATAGCGCTCCAGCACCTGCTGGATATGGTAGGGTGCGATGGCATTCTGATAGACCTCCTTGCCATTTACATTGACAAAGGCGCCATTTTCAGAGATAAAAGCCATATCATCTTTGATAGGGTCAAAGAATTGTAACAGGCTCAGATACTGCCGTCCACTGGCCGCACAGAAGTAGATGCCGCGCTGGCGAAGCTGCTCGAATACGCACATAAAATCCTTGGGCAACTCGTGACGACTGTTCAGGAGTGTCCCATCCATATCGGAAATAATGAGTTTGATCATCCTTGACTAAGGTTAAGTTCTTTGAGTACTTCAGTGGCTTTTTCCCATTGGTCTTGGAATACATAGACTTGCTGGTTGCCCCCCAAGGCTCCATAGCCCGCAATAGTTGCTGAGGCCATTGGGTCTTTGATAATAGGGGTAATATCCACTTCCTGTAGCGCAGCCTTGAGAAGGGTTACCGTAGGCATATCCCCTTCAAAGAGTTTTTTGAGTTCTGTTTTCATGTTCTAATGCTTGATAGGTTGGTTTTATTCTCTTTTGAAAGAGGTCATGTATCTTGTTGATTTTTGGCGCGATGGTGAAGATACAATAACCCCTGTCGGTATTATTCTCGTAATAGTTCATCAGGTATTCCTCTTGGGCGGGATAGAAGGTGCCCGCGGGGACGATTTCGGTTACTATAGGAGTATCAAAAGCCTGTGCTATCAGCTCTCGGCTAAGCAAGGCCGCTTGGCGTTGGCTTTCATTGAGGTAAAAGATTGCCGAGCGGTACTGCTCGCCCTCATCATCCCCCTGCTTGTTCAGAGAGGTAGGGTCGTGTGCTTGCCAGAAGACTTCCAATATATCCATATAAGAAAGCTGCTTGGAGTCATAGGTGATACGTATAGCCTCGGCATGGCCTGTGGTGCCCTTGCACACCTCTCGGTAAGAGGGATTAGGCTGATGGCCTCCAGCAAAACCTACCTCCACTTGCTCTACGCCAATGAGTCGTTTAAAAATAGCCTCCGTACACCAGAAGCATCCTGCTGCTATAATAGCTACTTCCATAGAATCTTTTCTTGATGGCAAAAATACAAAATAAATGAATAGTGAACAATTAAAAGTGAATAATTTTTGCAAAGAGTCTTTGTTGTAGTTGCAAAATATTTCAACAGCTAAGCGGAGAAATTAAAAAAGCGGTGAATAGTGTTTTTTTACTATTCACCGCTTACTTTACACTGCTATTTTACAGTAAACATACTGCTTTTGAGAGTATAAATAAGAGTTTTATTTTCATCTATAGTAGGTTCCCATTTCTTATCATTGAGAAGAACCTCATATATATGAATATTTGTACCACACTCTACTTTAGTAAGTTCTACTCTAATGGTTAATTTTACAGCTATACCAGCGCCTTCTAGGGAAAAGATATTTTCCCTTTTTCTAAAACCATTTTTTTCAGAATCATCAATTACAGCTAGAAAGCATACGTAATCACCAACTCCTCTTTCTTTATAGAGATGCCCCTCATTTCGAAGCATATCAACTCTTTCTTTCCCTTGATCAGAGATCTTATATATGGAAAGTTCGTTTTTAAAGTTCACTAGGGCACTATCCTCTTTATCTATATGAAAGCCAAAATCTCTATAAGGAGGAATAGAGCAGTTAGGATAATTAGGATAATTAGGATTAGAAGAATCTTTTTCCTCTTTTTCTTTATGGCAAGCCATAAAAGTCATAACAGTTGCCACAGCAACCAAAAGTAAATATATTTTTTTCATAACAAGATTTATTTAATATCAATGGCATTTTAAATAGACATGAGTTCAATATAACGAAAACTCCCACAAAGCCAGCGAGTGCTCACAGCTGGGTATGTGAAACACAGATTCCATAGATTTTTATGAGATTGTGGGAGAAAAATATAATTTTGCTTACCTCGAACACACGTTATTTTACAGTAATCATACTGCTTTTGAGGGTATAAATAGGAGCTTTATTTTTACCTATAGTAGGTTTCCATTTCTTATCATTGAGAAGAACTTCATATATATGAATGGCTGTACCACAACGCCCCATATCGGTAAGTTCTGCCCTGATAGTTAGCTTTATAGCTATACCAGCACCTTCCAAAGAATAATTTATTTCTCTTTTTCCAAAATTATTAAGCCCAGTCCTTACAGCAACGAAGCTTATATAATCACTATTTTTATCTCCTTCAACAGATTCAAGAGTGCCTTCTTCTTCTGGAATATTATCAACCCTTTTTTTCCCTTGATCAGTAAGCTTGTATATAGATAGTTCTTTTTTGAAGTTTGCTAAAGAAACATCTTCTTTATCTATATAGAAATAAAAATACTCAAGTGGAGGAATAAGACAACGATAACCATCATCTTTTTCTTCTACCTCTTTTTCTTTATGGCAAGCCATAAAAGTCATAACAGTTGCCACAGCAACCAAAAGTAAATATATTTTTTTCATAACAAGATAATTGTAATTTCTATTATAAAAAATTGGAAATTTCCTCATCTCTAAAGAGCACCACAAAATTACGTTTTGAGAAAATAAAAAGCAAATTTTTTAACAGAAAAAAGCACAAAAAACAAGGCTGCCTTTTGGCAGCCTCATCATCTTCTTGGGTTATCTAATATTAGGGTTGTTATTAACTTCGTCTTCGGGGATCAGTAGGGTAATCTTAGGATCATTGTACTGGAAGGTCTCCCCATTGTATTGTATATGGTTATTACCACGGGTTACACTCCTTTTGTTGCGCTTAAGCGAGAGATAACTCTTTCCCTCTCCCCATAGCTCTATACGGGTGTTAAGGTAGATATCATCTAGCAGTGCGGTATCAGTAAGACTATCTACATAGGCGACATCAGCAGCAGCGGTAACCTCTGGATAGCGCAAGGTAAGGAGTTGCTTATAGAGTTCCTTCGCTCTGTCTTCATTGCCTTGTTTGGCCAAACCTTCGGCAGCCAAGAGGTAGAACTCATCTACACGCATATAGAGGTAGTCAGTGGTAACGACCATCTGTCCTTTGCGGGTACGTCCAGGGGCAAAGAATTTATTGACTGGGCGATGACGATTGTTGAGCGATGGGTCGGGATCCACATTGTCGTCATCAAACTGCTTTTTGCGTAGGTCATTTGCTCTTATCTGTCCATAAAGTCGGTCATCTATCGCCTTGATCTCATCGGCATCGGCATAGCCATAGGTGAAGATATCCACTTGTGACCACCAAGATACCTCGGTGATGTTGTTCTCGGCCAAGATGTCAAGTCCCCACATCCAGCTGGGTGTATTCAGATCATTGAAGCCGCCCCCTTGCTTGGTAGCTGCATCATAGTAGGTCTCCTTGCGAGTAGTAAGGGGGTAACCGCTATGCTCTACTATATCCAGTGCCAAGCGGGTCATCTCGTTATTATTGCCCATAGCTCCATATACATAGGCTAAGAGGCCCTCGGCTACATACTTGTCTATCATACCCTTATTGCTACGGGTAAAGCCGTTGAGGTCAGCTACCGCCTTGGTAAGGTCACTCACGATTAGGGCATACACCTCAGACTGGCGTGCCTTGCCTTTTCCTACCTTGTTGGCCTCGGTATAGAGCGGGATAGAAAGCGCATTGGGGTCATATTCGGTGGTAAAGAGCTGTAGCAGATAGAAATAAGCGTATCCCCTGAGGGCATGTGCTTGGGCTACGATATATTTCTCATCATCATTCTTGGGGGTACCTACCTGTGCCAAAAGGTCATTGACGGTATATACTACCTTATAGTAATAGCGCCAAGGGGTATAGTTCTCTGCGGCACTAAAGTCCTGAGTGGCTTGCAGGTTGGCTACATTGGAAAACCAGCCGTAATAGGATTGAGAGAACGCCATATCGCCAGAGAGCATATCCATATAGATGTCATAACTCTTCTGTCCGAAATCCTCCGCACGGGGATAATCTTGTCCTGGACGTGTATTGGCCGAACGTGGTTTGGCCAGCATCACATAGAGACCATTGAGCTTCTCCTGTGGCTCAGCTCCTGAGAGTGTTTCGGAAGGTTTGGTCTCCAAAAAATCCTTTTGACAGGCAGTAAGTGCCATACTCACTGCCAATAGTCCTATATATATCTTCTTTTTCATGGTTGTTGTTTTTAGAAATTAGCTCTTACTCCTAGGGTAAAGGTAGAAAGTGGCGCATATTGGTAACGATTGGAACTTCCTACTTCTGAAGCGGTTGGGTTAAACCCTTTGCGGTGCGTAAGTATCCAAAGATTATCTCCTGAAAGGGTGAAAGTCAATGAGGAGAAACCTACATTCTCACACACTTCCTTGGGCAAGTCGTAGCCTAAGGTGATGTTGTTCAAGGCCAAATAGTCGGATTTGGTCAAGAAACGAGTAGAGGTAGAATTGACATTCTGCTCATTGGCATTAAAGCCAGAGGAGAGGCGAGGTACATCGGTCTGGTCGCCAGGACGTTGCCAACGATTACGCACATCGGCATGCCACATATTACCCCCTATCTTTCGGTTGGTCATCATATTGGCATAGATATTGTCATAAGAGTAACCTCCTAATCCATAGAGCCATTGGGTAGTAAAAGAGAAGCCTTTGTAAGCTGCTTTTAGGGTGATGGCTCCACGTACATCGGGTATAGCTGATTTGCCTACAAACATCTGGGTAGCCTTGGTATAGGTTTCGGTGAGGGTCTGTTGTACCGCTGCACCAGGGTTCGCTGCCTCGAACTCATACAAAGAAGTGATTTCTTCTCCGTTGTCATACCGCTGGTTATTATTGCGATCCTGATAGTACATAGTATATTGGGCAGCTCCTGTATTTGGATTTACCCCTCTATACTCACGCATATAGAAATCATAGATAGAGTGGTCTTTGGCACGTGCATACCCTCCTATATTATCCAATACCTTGGGTTTTTGAGTGGTATTGTCTATAGGCATACGGGTAAGCTTGTTGGAGAGTACCTCTCCGTTAAGAGATAGATCCAACTTGAAATCTTCCTGATTTACCACATGACCTGTTACGCTGAACTCCAATCCGCTGTTGGTCAAGAGTCCATCATTGACTGTATAGACGTTGTTTCCTGAGGAAGGCGCCAAGGTGCTGGCAAAGATCAGGTTGTCGGTAGTCTTGTGATAGTAATCCAATTGTACATCTATCGCTCTGCTTTCAAGCAAGGTAAATTCGGTACCTACTTGGAATATTTTGGACTTTTCCCAAGTAAGGTCAGGGTAACCTATACGATAGAAGGTAGCAGCAGGCTGATACATGAAGTTGTCTATATCATACACATCATAGCCTGAATAATAACCTATATTTTGGTCGCCCACAGTACCATAACTAGCCTTGAGCTTAAGGTAAGGCAAGTATTTCTTGTTCTCCAAGAATTTCTCACGGCTCACTACCCAGCCTATACCTGCGGAGGCGAAGTTACCCCATTTCTCATTAAGGAAACGAGAAGAACCATCACGACGCAAAGAGGCAGAAAGCAAGTAGCGGCTGTCATAGTCATACATCACCTGACCGAAATAACTCTCCAAGCGGTAGCTATTGGTATAGGAGTTAAGACCTGCGAGCTTGATAGCGCTATTAAGCTCATTGCTCTTAGGATCTACCAATCCGCTCTTGTTACCATACATAAAGGTCTTGTCATAGGTAGTGCTTTCATGAGCTACGAAAGCCTGTACATTGTGATTGCCAAAGGATTGGTTATAGCGCAAGAGTTGTAGGAAGGTATAGTTCAAGAGTTCTTGTTTGTGCTTGGTGATACGTCCTTTCTCGCCTTGTTCTGCACCATAGTAAGGATTGATTACATTGTCTATACTCTTATTATAGTACTGTCCTCCCAAGCGGGTCTCGAAGGAAAGTTCTTTGAGAAAATCTACCTTGAAGAACACATTGGCATTAAGCTCATTACGTGTTCTATCCTTTCTATCAAGCATTCCTTGAGCGATGGCGTTGGTTGTTCCAGAGAAACCACGTCCGTTCCCAAAATCATATTGGTAATTACCAGGGAAGTACTTATCAGCCACCTTGTTTCCTTTGGCATCGCGCAAGAACAAGGGGTAGATAGGCGGCATGTTGTCCGTTACCCAGAAGAGGTTATCCACGTCTTCGGTTTGTCCGTTTTCTCTACTCTTGGAGTGAGCGTAACCCAAGTTAAATTCGCCTTTAAGCCAAGGTTTGGCTTGGTGAGAGACATTTACACGGCCTGAATAACGCTTGAAGTTGGTATTGATAGCATACCCCACATCGTCCAAGTAACCCAAGCTGGTGTAGTAAGTAGTCTTATCGTTTCCACCGCTTATATTAAGGTTGTATTCGGTACGTACAGATGCCTGATAAGCATAGTCTGCCCAGTTTTCAGGGCTGTACTTACGAGTAACCCCAGGGCGCATCTTGCCTGTGGAAGGGTCTATCAGCTGTGTAGCATCGCCATTCCACATATTGTATTTGGTAGCAAAGCCAAGACGGCCAAAAAGATTCTTATTGGCATAGTCCTCCACGCTGGAATAAGTAGCATTGAAACCTGAAGGATTTCTTTGTTGTTCCAAGACCCCGCGCTGGCGCATAGCACTCCAGCCTATTTCGGCGTATTCCTCTGGGCTGCTGATTACCTGATAGCGAGGTAACAAGCGAGAGTTAAAACCTATCTTGGATTCTACTTGTATGTTGGACTGATTGGCACGACCTTTCTTGGTAGTGATGAGTACCACCCCATTGGCACCACGTGAACCATATACTGAGGTAGAAGTCGCATCCTTGAGCACTGTCATCGATTCAATATCATCTGGATTAATGGAAGAGAGGTTGCCATCAAAAGGCACTCCGTCAAGCACATAGAGTGGACTGCGGTTTCCATTGACCGAACCAAAGCCACGTACACGCACTGTAGCCGAAGAACCAGGTTGGCCAGAGGTGTTGATCACACGCACCCCAGCGGCTTCCCCAGCCAATGCCTGGGATACATCGGAGACACTCTTACGCTTGAGGGACTCCTTATCCACAGAGGAGGCAGAACCTACATACTGGTCTTTCTTCACGGTCGCATAGCCCACCATCTCGAACTCATCCAAGTCCTGAGACTCTATTTCCAAGACTACATCAATACGCTTGGAAGAGCCTACTTTGACTACCTTAGTTTTCATCCCTAAGAAACTAATCTCTAAGTTCTTCCCTGGGGCTACCTTAATGGTAAATTTACCATCCATATCGGTTCCGGTACTCTTACCGCCCCCTTCTACCATTACGGCCGCTCCAAAGAGTGGCTCTCCACTAGCGTCCTTGACGCTGCCCGATACCTCCCGCTCCTGTGCGAGCGAAAAGCTCTGCATTGTTATCACCAACAACAATGCATACAAAAGTCTGTTTAATCTCATCAGATATTGTTTTAAGAAATACAAGGGCAAAAGTAGTAAAAAAATACAACCTGCAAAATGAAAAATTTATTTTTGCAGGTTAAAAGTTGTTTTTATTTCATTAAACAAAGATATATTTTTAAATAAAAATCATTATACAGTGTATTTTATTAATTATATTTCAATTTAATTTTTTATCAGTACTGATAGTCAGGCAATTAGTTTCTTTTAAAATAAAGATATTGCAATATTTTTTTAAATTGATATTTTTTTGGCAGCATTATACATTTAACATTCGCTTATTTCTATTTAACTTTGAAAATGTTTATATGTATTTAATAAAATAAAAAAAGACTGCTCTTTGGGCAGTCTTTTCGTCATTATTAAACAAAGTACATATATATCCAGCGTTATTTGGCCACGATCATATTCTTAGGATCTAGGATTTCGTCCAATTTTTCCTTAGAAAGCAAGCCATGATCAAGTACTAAGTCGTATACGGCCTTGCCCGTTTGTAGCGCTTCTTTGGCTATCTTAGTACTATTCTTGTAACCGATATGTGGGTTAAGTGCTGTTACGATACCGATGCTATTCTTTACCATATTGAGGCAAACTTCGCGGTTAGCAGTAATACCCACCACGCACTTATCTTTGAGCGTATCAGCCGCATTTTGGAAGAGGGTGATGGATTCCATGATAGCCTGGCAGATTACAGGTTCCATCACGTTGAGTTCCAACTGACCAGCTTCAGCAGCAAAAGTTACAGTAAGGTCGTTACCAATTACCTTGAAACAAACCTGATTAACCACTTCAGGGATTACAGGATTCACCTTTCCTGGCATGATAGAAGAACCTGGCTGCATAGCAGGAAGATTGATTTCGCTCAAGCCTGCACGAGGGCCAGAGGCCAAAAGGCGTAAGTCATTACAGATCTTAGAGAGCTTCACAGCGAATTTCTTCAAGCCTGAGGAGTAGAAGACATAAGCACTAGTATCAGGTGTTGCCTCTACCAAGTCGTGAGAAAGTACAAATGCCTCTCCAGTGGCTTTGGCTAAGTTCTCTGTACATAGCTTAGCGTAACCATGAGGGGCATTGAGTCCTGTACCGATGGCGGTACCACCCATATTGATTTCAAGTAGTGAATTGGCGGTTTTGTTCAAGGTAGCGATTTCTGCCTCAAGGCTCACTGCATAGGCTTCGAACTCTTGACCTAGGGTCATAGGCACCGCATCTTGGAGCTGGGTACGTCCCATTTTAATTACATCAGCGAACTCTTTTCCTTTCTTACGGAAAGCATCAGCTAAGGCTTGTACATGCTTTACCAGCTTTTTATTCATATTGAATACCGCAAGCTTAATGGCTGTAGGATAAGAGTCATTGGTAGATTGGGAGCCATTGACATGGTCATTGGGGTAGCAGTGTACATAATCCCCTTTTTCATAACCCAAGATTTCCAAAGCACGGTTGGCGATTACCTCATTGGTATTCATATTCACTGAAGTACCCGCTCCTCCTTGGAACATATCCACAGGGAATTGGTCATGAAACTTTCCGTCAATCACCTCATGGGCAGCCTTTTCTATAGCAGCACCGATTTCTTTAGGGATTACCCCAAGGGCAGCATTGGCTTGAGCAGCGGCTAATTTTACATAGGCAAAAGCACGAATAAACTCAGGATAATCGCTCATTTTGCTGTTAGAAATGTGGAAGTTCTCTAAGGCACGTTGTGTTTGTACCCCATAGTAAGCCTCTTTAGGGACTTGTAATTCCCCAATGAGGTCTGATTCTGTTCTAAACTCTTTCATTATATAATGTATTTATACTATCTAAAAAAGTGGTGCTAAGGTACGTTTTTTTTCTTATATAACCATGTTTTTTTCTATATATTTTTTTGTATCTTTGCCCTAATTTAGCATACAAACAAGTCCTTTTTATGGTTGCTTATTTTCCATATCTTTTACTACTACTCATTACCATTGTGGGGCTTACTATGTTGGCCAATCGGCTTAGAATAGCCTACCCCATCTTATTGGTTTTTGGAGGCTTGGCTTTGAGTCTTATGCCTAAACTGCCTCATATAGTGATAGACCCCAACTGGGTACTGTTGATCTTCTTGCCACCACTGCTCTATGCCGACTCATCGGCGCTTTCGCTCAAGGAATTGTGGAAATGGAGACGCATTATCTTTAGCTTTGCCTTTATCGTAGTCTTTATCACCTCTGCAACAGTGGCATGGGTGGCCAATATGGTACTGCCTGGGTTTTCCTTGGCCTTGGGATTCCTCTTCGGTGGGGTCGTAGGTTCTACCGACGTGGTGAGTGTCTCGGCTATTCTGAAATTTGTCAAGGTACCCCACCGCCTTTCTACGATTTTGGAGAACGAGAGTCTGCTCAACGATGCCTCTTCGCTTATTGTCTTCCGCTTTGCTGCTTTGGTAGTTACCACAGGACAGTTTGTTTGGTACCAAATGGCGGGTGGCTTCTTATGGGTAGTCATAGGCGGGGTTGCAGTAGGCTTGGCCGTGGCTTATCTGCTGCGTTTCATTCATAAGCTCCTTCCCACCGACGCCAATATGGATATTATTCTGACGTTCATCTCTCCTTACATAATGTATATGATAGCTAATGCTTTAGAGGCTTCAGGGGTTTTGGCTGTAGTAGTAGGGGGCGCCTACCTGACTTATTTTCGCAATGAGATTTTCCCTGCTGCTACCCGCAATAAGGGTGCCGCTGTATGGGATAATATCGTCTTCATTCTCAACGGCTTGGCTTTCTCTCTCATTGGTCTGAGTCTGCCTGAAATTCTCTCAAGTATCGAGCAGGAAGGAATGGAACTGACCACCGCTACCTATTATGGGTTACTTATGGCAGGAGTCATCATAGGGGTACGTATTCTCTGTGCTTATGGGGCTGTACTGACCACCCAGATTATGAAGCGCTTTATCCCTGTAGCCGACGGACGGAGGTATAACAATGTACGTATCCCGCTGATTCTCGGCTGGGCAGGTATGCGTGGGGTGCTCTCCTTGGCCGTGGCGCTGTCCATACCACTAACTTTGGACGACGGCAGCCCTTTCCCTCATCGCCATCTGATCCTATATATGACTTTCATCGTCATCTTGGTCACCTTGGTTGTACAAGGACTTACCCTTCCTTTCCTTATCAAGCGGGTTACCTTTCCCAACTATGACGACCATATCCCAGAGGCCGAAGCAGAGACCTATGTTCGCAAGGAACTGGCACGGGTGGCCTTAGCATATATGGACACCCATTATAAGGGTGAGACCAACAGCTTCCTGCTGCAAAACCAAAAAGACATCTGGCAGTTTCAGCTCGACACTCCCCAGTGTAGTATCACCCCTGAAGTGCGGGAGAAATACATCGCTATCCTACACTGCCAGCGGGAGTACCTACAGCAGCTCAATCGCAACCCACGCCTAAACGAACAGCTCCTGCGCTCCTTCGAAAGGCAGATAGACTTAGAAGAAGAGAAATGGGAGAACCAAACTAATTAGTCAATTAGTCAATGTGCTAATTGATAAATTATTTGGTGGTGCTTCAAAAAGTATGATACAACTTTAGATATACCCATAATTGATATAAAAGAAAGCTAAAGCAAAGGCCTTTAGATGATTTATTTGTTTCTTAGAAAAACAACAAGTCTTGCGAAAAGCTCGTTTTATTCTATGTCTCAATTTACAGTTATTCCCCTCTATCCCAACAGTATACCCTTTTCCTATTAGATGATTATCCTCTTTAAAAGTTGTTTTAAAACTTTTCCAATCATCAGTTGCTATAGAATCATAGGTAATATTCAGTTCTTTAAGTTGCTTCCTTAGCTTTTTAGCTGTTCTTAAATCTCTTTTACCCCAAACATAAGTTATAATTTCCCGTGTTTCTCTGTCATAAGCATATATAAGCCACTGTTTGTTCTCTTTTTTCTGAACATAAGTCCAAAATTCATCAACTTCAATATGGCCATAATGCTTCTTTTTAGGTGTTATAGAATAACTAGATTTAGCTAAAACAGTAAGCACTTTTCCTATGCTAACTTCCTCTATTTTGGAAATATCTCTAATTCCTACACCTCTAACAAGCATAAGGGTTATTTTACGATTAATGTTTGAATGACAACCTTTATAGGTAAGATTATGATCTCCAATAAATTGACGACCACATCCTTCATTCTTGCAAAGATAATTTTGTTTTCCATTTGGTTTTTTGCCATTTTTCACTACCTTTGCACTCTGGCAATTGGGGCAATATAGTTCTATTTTTATTTTCACACAACAAAAATATAACTTTTTGCTCTAATTGTCAACTTTTTACTTCATCATACTTTTTAAATCACCTCCAAAAATAAATCAAACTTATATGAATAATAAAAATCTCCCCCAAAATTGGGATTTCTTTATGTGCCGTATTGAAGGTGCTCCTGCTCTGCATCAAACAAGAATACTATGAAAAATATATTCCTACCCTTTATAGTCCTAACATTTGTCTTTAGCTTGCAAGCTCAGCAAACTGATTGGGGAAAGTATGACCTCAAAGGAAAAGTAAAACAAGTAAAAGCCACTACAGCTTCCTATTCAGGAGGGTGTGAACGCACCCTAAAATATACCCAATGGATATGTATCACTGAGTTTGACACTCAAGGGAATGTAGTGAAGAACACTTGGTATACTAGGCTTGATGGACAGCTCTCACAAGAGCACCTTTACTCCTATCAAGGAGAGAAAGTAACCCTCAGAGTTCATCTTTACAAACAAAATAAAATAACAAAAACTAAAACCTATCACTACAAAAGAGGCGAAGAGGATCGTATAGAGAAAGAAATAGAACGTACTGAGGCTCCCTATAAAGAGCAAATCTGTACATTTACAGGTTTTTACAAAAACGATATCTTGCGCTCTCAACCTGCAACTGCCTACGAGTACGATGACCACGGCAATTGGATTCACAAAAAGGATACTACCAATTCCCATTGCGTACGGCATTACACAAGGAGTATTGTCTATTATTAAAATATCTGTCTAAGAATGAAAAGAATCTTTTTTTTATTAGTCTTGTTAGGGACTCTTGCTAAAAGCTATGCAGGTCCTATAGTAACTTTCTATGAAGACTTCAGCTTGAAAACAGAAGGTAAAAAAGTGTATTTAGTAAAAAAATACTATAGTAATGGCAATAAAATTGCGATTACTTCTTATGAAAAATACTTATTGCCTTTTGATAGTAAAGAGGCTCATATTGTTATGACAGGTGAGGAGGATGAAAATGAATTAATCATTGCTAATGCCAATGATTACTATTTTGTGGAGTATTTTAGAGATTATACAAAAAATATGAAACAGTGTGTAAGAGCTGTCAAAATGTTTCCTACTAATAGTGTTACTCAAACTTTCAGGAATAATTGCTTTTATGTAAATGGTAAGTGGGTGAGGGTAGCTATGGAAGATGGTGAGCTTACTCCAATGCCTGATTTTCCCAAGCACCCTACTGTTATCGCTGAATTGGAACATACTACTTTGTTAAAAGATAAAAACTTTGTGTATGAGTATGATAACCGAACATATACTTTAAAAAAGATAGAGGGACTTAATGCTAAAACCGTACAATTTCAAAAAACCAATAGTTATGACAAAAATCTGTTATATGACGATAATACTTTTTATGTAATGGATTACGATGGGATTGATCTTATGGAAATCACTAAAGATCTGAGAGCAAGAGGCTGTAACAGAAAATTTACTGAGGCTACTTTTATCAGGTACCGAAGTGAGGGGGAACCTTATGAACAGTATTTGTTGGATTTTAAAGATGGTAATTTGTGGAGTTGTGATAAGTATGGTAACGATAGATTTGTACTACCCATTAAGAATGCTACTTATGTAAAAGCTCTTGAAATGGTAAAAACAAGTGAAGGATATTATATTTCATTGCGAGATGATGATCAACCTATTGATATGAGTGCTGTGCGAAATCTCAATAAATTACACAGAGTAAAGTATAGTTTTTATTACTTGGATCAGGACGATGATTTGTATACTGATGGAGAGCAACAATATATTTGTCTGTATAATATTTCTCAGCATAGAATATTATACCCTCTACAGGTAGAAAAACGCGTTTGGGAAGCCTTCACCTCTAAACAAAAGTATTATCACTATGAAAAAACATTAGAAGATGACTCAAGCACCACAGAAATAGCTGTAGTAGGCAACCAATTGGTAATATATAAAATTACCTCCCTATTTAGTAAAAACTATTTAGAAACACACCATACGCTCCCCATTGAGATTGTTAAAGAAATACCCCTTACATCAGAAGTCAAAGACCTAAAAATGTGTTATGCCACAAGAGATAAACTCATTATTGACGATATCATTATAGATAATATAGCTGATTTTGATACGCTTACTTTTGTAGGAGCTATTTACACTTATGATACACGACAGAGAGAATATGGTTACAAAAGTTATTTCAAAGATAAAAACAGTGTGTATTCTTACTATGAAAAGTCTCAAGAGATGATTAAGGAAAACTACAACCCTAAAACTTTTGATGAAGAAGCAATGTGGAAACTCAGAGTTAGGCGACCTGGCGATTAGGTCTAAACCAATAGCAAATTATTATATTAACATATTATCATGACAAAAGTATTCGACTTACACAAGGCCATACGTGCCCGTCTGTTACGCTTCTTGGACGAAGCTACCCCAGAACAATTAGCACTCATACCAGAGGGCTTTCATAACAATATCCTATGGAATATAGCCCACTGCGTGGTTACCCAACAGCTGCTGTGCTATAAGCTCGCAGGAGTGCAACCCCATGTCTCAGAAGAGCTGATCAACACTTACAAAAAGGGTACCTACCCCGATGGGCATATCCCAAGCCAAGAGGAAATCGCTACCCTCCGCCAGCTACTGACCTCCACTCACGACCAAATTATTGAGGACTATCAAAAAGGAGTGTTTGCAGGGAAAGACTATCCTGTCTATGAAACCTCTTTTGGCTATACGCTCCACAATGTAGAGGAGGCCATTCTCTTTAACAATACCCATGAGGGAATGCACATAGGAACGATTTTGGCTTTGCGCTATTTTCTTTAGCCCTTCTTTAGCTTATAAGTATCATCAAAATAACAATCATGGCAACACCTGTACAGAAAGTAACTATCAAAGCTAAATTTCCTCTCTATAAAAAAGAGGAATTAGCCGAGCGTGTAGAGCTTATCACCTTAGAAGAAACAGGATTTGAGTTGGTTGCTCAAAAAGATCTCTATGCAGTAGGCGACACCGCTATCTATATCCAGCCTGATTATTGCTTGCCCGATACGCCTCTCTTTCAGGATTTTATTGCCCCAGCAGGTGATCCTAAGAAGTCCTATCTGGGTAAGATAGAAGACCAACCACGGCGTATACGAGCCATTAAGTTCCCCCTCTCTAAAGAGCCTAATGGCGACAAAGTCTATTCCAATGGGATTCTTTTGCCTCTTTCCGTAGTAACTTCTCATATAGGGGAACAACCTATCAGTGCCGAGAGCTTAGGAATTACCAAGTATGAAGCCCCTATCAAGCTCATGGGTGACACCCAGCTAAGTCCTTTCCCTTCTGGTTGGTATCAGACTGATGAAGAGAATATCAACAATGTGTGGAATGAGGTAGCGTTTCCTATCTACCTAATCGGCACCCAGAAGATAGATGGCACTTCCATTAGTATTTCCACTGAGTATATTGCTACACGCAAGAATGTGATGGAGCGCTTTGTAAAGAAAGGTGATACAGAAGTAGAGAGTACCGAAACCTATATCAAATATGGTAGCCAGTACCAAGATATCTTGAGAGCTGCCCAAGAGACAGAGATTGTATTGCGAGGAGAGCTTAACGGACAAGGAGTGGGCAGTTCGGGCAACAAACTCAATCCTGCACTAAAAGAAGCTGCCAATATTCGTTTCTTTGGTATAGATCGCCTCAGAGGAGGAATCACCTATAAGCTCCCTCATGCCGAGTTTGTAGCCAAAGCACAAGCGCTTGGTATCCAGACGGTTCCTATTATCTTTGAAAAAGAATTTAGCAACAGAGGGGAATTGCTCGCTACCTGTGAGGCTTATTTTGCCCAGCATGTGATAGAGGGGATTGTGGTTAAAACTCCTGACAGCAAGTTTTCTGCAAAAATAATGAATAACTATTACGATAGCAAGAAATAACGAGTTGGTAAGCCTATTGGCAAATCTGCTAATTGTAAAAACTCCCCGTGATGCGAGCCGCATAGGCGGTTGCTATGGGGAGTTTCTACTATAATTGTACCTCTCGGGTGATTCTGATTTTTCTCAGCCATAGACCTACGACAAGGTACAACAGACAAGGGATCATCCCCGAAACGGGAGAAATGAGAATTTCTTTACCTGTTTCGATAAGAATATGCTTGTCATATATCAGGCTGTTGATGGTGCTATCCTCAATAGCGTGCATCCACACCCCAGGCCAGATAGAGCGCGTAAGGCGAAAAAGTTCGGTATACATTACCGTCCATGAGGTACAGCACACCAATGCCATGATGCAAAAAGTAACTCTCTCGTAAGGGAATACAGCAAATAGCTGTTCTGGTTTTAGAAAATAAAAGAAGTAAGGCCAATGCCACGAACACCACACTACCCCCACGATAAGGTAGAGCCATATATCCTTAATCTTCAAGTGGAGCAAGCGAGCGGTAAGATACCCTCTCCAAGACGATTCTTCAAAGAAATTCTTTACAAATTCGGCTAATACAAAGATACCAAACCCACCGAGGTAGTCCGTCCAACGGATTTCTACTTTTAGCCACCCAAAGAGTTCCCCTATAAGCAGGGTAATGGCAATCACCACAGGGTAAATAAGGGTTGCCACCCCATACCAACGCAGGTTTTTCTTAATAAGCGGACGCAATCCTGCATCACGCCAACCATCGCCCATAAAGGAGCGCAATACGAGCCAAGCCAGTAGAGGGGCAACGATAAAAATACCCATTCCGCTGGTACCATTGTTGGTATCGCTGAAATCACCTGTCGTTTCCCCCGTAAGAGCATCTACCCATACGCCTACCCACCCGCAGCTGAGGGCTACGAAAATGAAAATACATAAATTCCTAATTGTTCTTGCTTGATTTTTCATGTTTGAAAATTTTTGATTATCTTTGGGGCAAAATTACAGTGCAGGGGGTACCTCTGCAATACTGAATAATAACCATTTTGAAGCTGACGATGGACAAAAGTATAGATGAAATAGCGCAGCAATATCTTCCCTATATCAAAATCTTAGAAGAAGCGGGTAGTTTTGCTGTTTTTCTATCGGATAGATTCGGGCAGTACTATTATGTAACCGAATATATAGAAGCATCTCAAGAAATCAACATTGAGAAATTGGTACATCCCGATGATTGGGAGGTCGTAAGAAGGATTGATAAAAAAGTATGGGAGCTTTTGGATACACTCTCCGAGGAGGAAAAATTGGCTTACAAATACATCTATGAGTTGAGAGTGCTCGATAGAGGGAAGTATGTACGAATGATTTACCAAACGCGTATATTGGTCTTCAAAGAGGATAATTTTTTGGCAATGGGTATGATAGACCTCGCTCCCGAGCAATCGGCGAACACTTCAGTGCGTTTTCAGATAAAAAATTGCCTTACCGATGAAGTGGTACCTTTTGCTATAGAAACCGCTACTGATGTTCTGCTTACTCCACGCGAAAGAGAAGTACTCGCCCTTGCCAAAGAAGGAATGTTCAGTAAAGAAATCTCTGAAAAACTGAACATCAGCGTACATACTGTAAACCGCCATCGCCAAAATATCCTCGAAAAACTACAAGTAGATAATATCATTGAAGCAATGAAGTAATCGGCTAATTACTGATAAAATTCACTTGGACTCACTCCCAAATGTTGCTGTACAAAGTGAGAGAAGTAAGCTGTAGACGAAAAACCAAAAAGGTATAGACAAATCTGTAAAAACTACTGACTTTTGTATAATAATCCTTTTGAAAAAACGTCATACCTTTGCAGGATTAAAATTTAAAACTCAAGTTATGCAAAATATTCGATTAAACAACGGGGTACAAATGCCCCTATTGGGGTATGGTGTATACCAAGTAGACCCCAAAGAATGTGAGCGTTGCGTAAGTGATGCTATTTCGGTAGGTTACCGAATGATTGACACGGCTCAAATCTACAAAAATGAAGAGGGCGTAGGTAACGCTATTAAGAAAAGTGGTATCCCCCGCAAAGAGTTCTTTATCGTTACCAAAGTGTGGATAAGCAATGCTGGTTATGAAAAGGCAAAAGCCTCTATCGAAACCTCTTTGCACAAACTCCAAACCGATTATATCGATTTGCTACTCGTTCACCAACCTTTTGGCGATTATTACGGCTCTTATCGCGCTATGGAAGAAGCCTACAAAGAAGGCAAAGTGCGCGCTATTGGGGTGAGCAACTTCTATGCCGATAGATACCTCGATTTGGCATACCACTGCGAGATAAAACCTGCTGTAAACCAAATGGAAACACACGTATTCTACCAACAGCAAGACCTCCAAGAGCTAATGCAAAAATACGATACCAAGCTAATGTCGTGGGGACCTTTTGCTGAAGGTAGAAACGATTTCTTTGCCAATCCTACGCTCAATGCCATTGGTGAAAAGTATCACAAAAGTGCTGCCCAAGTAGCCTTGCGCTACCTATTACAACGCGATATTATTTGTATTCCTAAATCGGTACGCAAAGAGCGTATGGAGCAAAATTTTAATGTATTTGACTTCCAACTATCCCAAGAGGATATGGCAAAAATTCAAGCTCTTGATACCAAGCAACCGCTCTTCTCTTCTCGCCGAGATCCTGCTTTTGTAGAGATGATACTACAATATGGTAAATAGCAAATTAGCAAATATGCTAATTAGTAAAATTCCCGTGTGGTACTACCACACGGGAATTTTTAATAAGACATCTAACTTGTATCTATTTGCTAAATTCTACTTCAGCATTTAGTTTAGTTATCTTTTCTTGCAATTTAGTGATGTCTTTTTGCAACTTCTCAATACGGCGATTACTTTTGGCTAATTGCTTATTAGCTTTACTAGCTTTGCGCAAAGCCTTTTCAGCTTTGTTCGCTTTTTTAGCACTTGCTGAAGCCGAACTCGCATCACTAAAAGCATCCGTACGATTGGTAGCTTCTTCATTAGCTTGCGTAGCCTCAGTTTGCAACGACTGATTATTGGTTTGCTCTTGAGTGAGTTTCATTTGTAATTCGTTGAGCTCAGTATTGAGTTTCAAGGCTTGCTGCTGATTTTCTAAGCGTTTCATCTCTGGTGATTTAGCTGTACCACAGCTCGCTAGCATAAAGGAAGCTAACACTCCCATTAAAAGTACTTTTCTCATAATTATATTATTAATATTTTAATGCCGCAAAGGTAATACATAATTGCCTAATATGCAAATTCGCTAATTATCAAATTATCACTACCTTTGCATTTAGAATAACTTAAAAACAATACAATATTATGAGAAAAACTTTTATTATTTTATGCATTTGGAGCATCATTGTAGGCTGCTCTCAAGAACAAAAAGAAGAGGACACCCCTTCCAAAGAAAAAGAGGAATGGGAATTAGTTTGGGAAGACGATTTCAACCGCGACGATATTTTTGCTACTGGTATATGGTCAAAAATATGGGGAGCCCTACTTCCAAAGCCGACTGGTGCAAACTACAAACTGATAATATCGAAGAGATGATATGCCAATTAACAGTTTAGGACGTAGCACAATAGACAATAACTAAAAATCCCCATAAGAGATGACAACTCATGGGGATTTTTAATTGGCTTAGACAAATCTGCTAATTAACGAATTATTTTAGAATTATTCCAAATAAATCAGTATCTTTGCCCCCGTTTAGAAATAGGATATAAGCTATATGATGTATTTCTCTTTCAGAAGTTTTTGGTTTTGTGTGTTTTACCTCTGTGTAGGGGTGCTTTATGCCCAGCAAGTTTCCACTGTAAAAGGGCGTATCACCGCAGGCAAAGAGCCTGTAGTGGGGGCAGTGGTGCAGCTTAAGGAACTTAAAAAGTATGCAGTGGCCGATGGCCAAGGGAATTTTTCTCTGTCAGTACCTTATAGAAAAGCGCCTTATACATTCTCTATAGAGTCCATGGGGTATAAGACACAAGAGCAAACCCTCACGGTGGCACAGCCTGTGGTGGTGCTCAATGTGGCTATGGAGGAGGAAATCACCGCTCTTACGGGTATTACGGTAGCGGCCATAACACCCATCAAGCAGGTGGAGAAGAGTGCCTATAATGTAGCTGCTATAGATGCCTCCAAGCTCACACACCTCAATAGCAATGCCGCTGATATGCTCGCCAAAGCCTCTGGGGTAAAGGTACGCGAAACGGGTGGTGTGGGTGCTGAGAGCCAAATCAATCTCAATGGCTTTACAGGTCAGCATGTACGTACTTTTGTGGATGGGGTGCCTATCAGTAGGGCTTCTTCTTTCCAAATAGGTAATATCCCCACTGAACTGATTGACCGTATTGAAATCTATAAGGGGGTAGTGCCTGTTACCTTTGGCTCTGATGCCTTGGGAGGGGCGGTGAATATCGTTACCAAGCGCAGCAATGCCCAGTATGCCAACCTAAGTTATACCTTTGGTTCTTTCAATACCCATAAGAGCACGCTCAATATAGGGGCACCACTGACCGATAATATAGGGATAGAGTTCAACGCCTATCAGAACTATTCTGATAATAGCTATAAGGTGCTTACCCATTACTTAGATTTGGCCAAAGGGATTTATTCCAAGGATAGGCAGTGGTTCAAGCGTTTCCATGATCGTTATCACAATGAGGTGATCATTGGGAAAGTGAATATCTTCAAGGAGCCTTGGGCAGATAAGCTCTCTTTCTCCCTGAACTATAACCAAGAGTACAAACAGATACAGAATGCCAATCTCATGCAGATTGTCTTTGGGGGTAAGTACCAAACCTCCTATACCTATAGTACAGGGATGGAGTACGAAAAGAAAAACTTGTTGGAGGGGCTGAGCCTCTCCGTTACAGGACGTTACGACCTAACAACTACCAATGTTGTAGATGAGGAGAATCGTATGTATAGTTGGGACGGCTCCTACAGAACCAAGCCTACGATGGGAGAGGCTATGTATCAGAATACAGTCTTTGAAGGCAAGACAGCCTACGTGGCGGCACACTTGGATTATTGGCTAAGCGAAAAGCACTTCTTGCAGCTTACGCATACCTTTAGCCACTATTATAGACTGACCAAGAGCCAGCTTTTTACGCCTTTTTCTTCTGATGCTGATTTTATGGATCGCATCAACCAGAAGAATATCACAGGCCTCTCGTACAAATATGTGCCGAATGACCAGTGGACGGTCTTAGCCTTTGGCAAATATTATGCAGCTAAAGTAACAGGCCCTGCAGTGGTGAGTGGCCATGGCTATTTGTCCGTTTATGAAGATCATACCGAGCGTACCGATGCTTTGGGGGCGGGGATAGGTTCTTCTTATGAGTTCTCTAAGGAACTACTGGCCAAGCTCTCTTATGAAAAGAGTTACCGCTTGCCCAACGACCGAGAGCTTTTCGGAGATGGTGACTTAGAGATAGGAGCCAACCAATTGCGCCCTGAGCAGAGCAATAATCTCAACTTGAATCTCTCTTGGCAGCCCGAAACCAATGGCCATGCTCTCTTAGCGGAAGGAGGCTTTGCCTTGCGCTATATTCAGGACTATATCATTCGCAATGTAGCCAGCACAGGAGCAGCTACCAGCAAGAACCATGGCAAGGTACTCACCTTGGGCGGTGATTTCACCCTGCGCTATTTCTATCAGAAAACCTTTTCTGTAGGCGGGAATCTCTCTTATATGGATATGCGCAACCACGAGTGCAAAAATACCAACGGAGCCAATTCGCTCACCTACAAGGATCGAGTGCCTAACATGCCTTATCTCTTTGGTAATGCCGATGCCTCTTATACTTTTGCTGACCTTATCACTCAGGACGATGGGCTTACCTTGGGCTATAACTTGGCTTATACGCATGAGTTTTTCCTCTCTTGGCAGAGCGAGGGGGCGAAAATCACCGTACCCACGCAGCTCTCCCACGATCTAAGCCTTACCTATACAGCGCCAAGGAATAAGTACACCCTCTCGGCCGAGGTCAAGAACTTTACCGATGCGTTGTTATATGACAACTATAGTCTGCAAAAAGCAGGCAGAGCCTTTTATGTAAAATTAGGGTATAGGTTTTAGTACTAACCACTAACCACTCAAAACTGAAAATTCAAAACTATTTATATTTATGTATATTAATTTTCAAACTATTAGAAAAATGTTGTTCCTTGGACTTGTAGGAGCAACTACTTTGGTGTCATGCTCTAAGAGTGATGATAATAATGGAGGAAAACCAACTCCAACCCCTGATGCAACAGAAGTAAATAGCTTCTTTATTGATGCAGGAGGAGCCGAAAACAAAGCCCGCTATGTACTCCTTGCTGAAGATGTAACCAAAGGAGAAGTACCTTTAGGGTCTAACAAATTACAGTTAAAACCTGCTAATGGCTATTTTTGGTTGTTTAATAAAAACATCGCAGCAGGTCTCTCTTATGAGTTTAAGGGAGCTGGTATAGGTGTTTCCTATGCGCGCGATGCAAAGGGAGAAGTAAATCCTATCAGTGAGTTTGAGGTAAATGAGCGTGCTACTACCTTCGGCTTCTTTAATAATTACTATGTAACAGCGGTAAGTGGACAGGCTTTTGAAGGGAAAAATGATGGAGCTACTTTTATCTTCCGTAATACTTCTGACTTCGGAGAGGCTTCTCGTAAAACCATTCATACCAATAAGTTCTTAGGGGACAATATGAATGATACCGAGATCGTATCTTTTGCAGGTATTTTGGACAATGGCAATGGAGAGTTCCTCACAGGTATGCTTGTTTCTGAATACAAAGATGTACAACCAGGACAGGGATCCAGTACAGGCTATATGGAAAATACCGATGTGGTATATGTAGGAGTACTTGACAAGGAATTGAACCTTAAGCGTTACTACAAGAGCGATAAGCTAAGCTACTCAGCAGGACGCTTTAAGAGCCAATACCTCTTGGAAATGGGCAAGGTAGCCAACGGAGATGTATATGTCTTCTCAGGAGCTATTGCTAAGAATCCAGCACCTGCCAAAGCACCAGCTAAAGCAGATAAGGCTACCACTAAGCCTGCGGGAGCTTTGCGTATCAAGGCTGGGGCTACTACCTTTGATGATAGCTATTTCTTTGATATCTCTGCCGTATCTAACAACGGTCTTTTCCGTCGCGTATGGCATATCACAGAGAATAAATTCCTTGTAGAGTTCTTCAATGATGCTGCTAAGGCCAACCTCCGCTCTTTGGATGTATATCACTATGCAATTGTGGATGTAGAAGCTAAAACACTCAACTGGGTAGCTGGACTTCCTGACCCTGCCAAATGTACCAATATCGTGACCAATCCTATTACCCCTGCAATCTACGGAGGTAAGGTATATCTGCCAGTGAACGAACAAGGTACCGACCCTGCTATTTATGTCATAGACCCTGCAACCAATGCCGCTACTAAGGGCTTAGTAGTAAAAGGTGCCACTGTAATCAATGCTATAGGACGTTTTGAATAATATGAAACATATCATCTGTCTATTTTTCCTATCCGTGTGTAGCACTTGGGCACAGACAGCTATTTGTATAGGGGAGCGTTTTACGCTCCCTTCTACCATTATGGGCGGGGAGCGCACCATAGACCTCTACCTGCCTCCTTCCTATAATGATAGCTCCCTTACCCCCACGGATTACCCTGTGGTCTATCTGCTTGATGCGCAAACCAACTTCAATTATTTCACTACCCTTATAGAGAAGCTCACCCAAGGGATTCCCAATATACCTGAGATGATAGTCGTAGGAATAGAAAGCACTGAGCGAGATAATGATTTTACTACAGAGAATGATCACTTTTGGAAGTTTGTCCGCGAAGAGCTTAAGCCCTTGGTGGAGGGCAAATATCGCTGTAAGGACTTTCGTATAGCAGTAGGGCACTCCCTCGGAGGCCTCTCGGTGGTGGATGCTCTGATAAAGCATACTGACTTGTTCAATGCCTATATCGCTCATGATCCCAGCCTATGGTGGGGAGAGGGTTATGGGATCAAGCTCTTTGAGCAAAGCAAAGGCAAGGATTTCCAAAACCGCTTGCTCTATATCACCCATACGGGCTATAAGATACGCCATAATGGTCGTAGTGGGCATGTGGCTACCTTTGACAAGCTCAAAGCAATGCTTACAGCTAATGCTTTCCCCAATCTACAATGGAAGATTTCTGAGTACTCCAAGGAGAACCATGGTACCATACAGCTTATCGGTAATATAGACATGTTCCGTGCGCTCTTTGCCGAGATGTTCATTGATCGCAATGATATAGAGGAAAATCCACAAGTAATAACCGAGCGATATAAAGCACTTTCCCAAAGACTACATTATACTTTTACCCCTTCAGAACCTTATCTGAAGAATACCATAAAGTGGTTACAGCGCAACGGAAAACAGACCCAAGCCCAAGAAGTGGAGGCGTTGTTAATAAATTTCAAAGAAAAAAATAAATAACAAGCAGAATTTGCAATTATCTGATTATCAATTAAATAAAATCTACTTTAGCGAAAGATATATGATTTAAGGTATAAATAAAAAATCGGTTGATAAGTTTTTATGAAAAAAAGATAAAAAAAGAACATTTTTTATTTGTTTCTAAAAATATTTTTATATCTTTGCGCCGAATAAACAGTTAGACTTATGAGTACACCAGTAAATAAGGAAGTAGCTTGGGATAAGACCAAGACCATTATGAGTAAAACCGATGCAAAGGGAGTGATAGAGTATGTAAATCAGGTATTTATGGACGTTTGCGGATATAATGAAGCTGAACTAATAGGTAAGCCTCACAACGTGATTCGTCACCCTGATATGCCTAAGACTATATTCAAAATCCTTTGGGATAATATCCAAAAAGGGATTAACTTCCATGCAATTGTTAAAAATTTAGCTAAGTCAGGCGAATATTATTGGGTAATTACCGATTTTGATATTATCCGTGACCCAAGTGGACAGATCATCAACTACATGGGTAGAAGAACCTCCGTTCCTGAGCAGACTATAGAAAAGCACATCGCTCCCTTGTACCAAAAAATATTGCAAGTAGAACAAGCTGGCGGTATCGAAGCAGGAGAGCAATACTTCCAACAATTCCTCAAAGACCAAGGTAAGGATTACCTTACTTATATTGAGGATGTGATTTTGGAATTTAAATAAAAATACACTGTAAAACCAATCGTGAAGAATTAAACAACAAAGGGGAGTTCTAATGTAATGATTTTTCAAAAGAAACCCTTGTTATTAAAAAGATTTGTTCATCTTCAAGAGAGAGGCTAAAGATATTTTATGATTTACATAGGAATTGTTAATAACTTTTTTTGTAAGGTAATAAGGTCTTTAGTAGGTGTAATCTATTGTTAATCAGTAAATAACATTTTTCTTTTTGAGAAGTTGAACGAAGAATCTTTAAAAATAGCGAGGTCTTGAGAGAAAAAGTAGTGTAAGACAAATAAAAAATGACTACATTTGCCTCCCTGAAATAATATTGTAGATTATGATATTGAAACTAAAAAAAGTAGCACTTGTTGTAATAGGTTATCTGATGGTTTCCTGTGGCGCTGGTAATGACCAGGGGGAACTTATAGGTGTAAAGGGTGGACTATGGAAACAGCCCAAGCCTTATGGAATGACGCTTGTTCCAGGTGGTGCTTTCGTTATGGGTAGCTCCGACTATGATAAAGCTCATACCGAGGACGCTACTACCAAAACGGTAACCGTAAGCCCTTTTTATATGGATGATACCGAGATTACCAATGGTGAGTATCGCCAGTTCGTCAATTGGGTGCGTGACTCTATCGTACGTCGCAAGTTGGCTATCATGGCCGAAGAAAGTGGGCAATCTGCTGGCGGTGAAGGTATTGGAAAGTACGCTTTCTTGGATACCGATCAGGAGAAGCTAAGCGCCTACGATAAGTATATGTATGAGAACTATGGAGACAAGGATAATCCTGAAAAGCGTAAAATCAACAGAAAAGTGAAACTCATATGGGACAAACAAAAATGGCCTGATGAGCACTATGTTGAGGTGATGGACTCCATGTATGTACCTATTGAAGAGACTTATAACGGACGTCGTCCTTTGGCGGTGGAGAAACTTGTCTTCAAGTACCAATGGATGGATATAGAAGCTGCAGCTCGTTCTCACAAAAAAGGACGTAAGGACTTTATCAAAGAGGAAATCGTAAAGATATATCCTGATACCACTGTGTGGATTAAGGACTTTAACTACTCTTACAATGAGCCTATGCACAATGACTACTTTTGGCACTATGCCTATAGTGAGTATCCTGTGGTAGGTGTTACTTGGAGACAAGCAAAGGCTTTCTGTGAGTGGCGTACCCTCTATAAGAACTCTTTCCAAAAAGCAAAGAAGAGAAAAGACGTGAATGCATTCCGCCTTCCTACCGAAGCTGAATGGGAGTTTGCCGCTCGCGGAGGTCTCGAAGCAGCTACCTATCCTTGGGGTGGCCCTTATACCGTGGATAGCAAAGCTTGTTTCATGGCCAACTTCAAGCCTTCACGTGGGGACTATGCTGCCGATAATGCTCTTTATACAGTAGAAGCAAAATCATATCACCCTAATGGGTACAACCTCTACAATATGGCAGGGAACGTATCAGAATGGACAAATACTTCTTATGATTCTAACTCATACGAATACATGTCTTCTATGAACCCTAACGTAAATGACCAACAAAACAAACGTAAAGTAATCCGCGGTGGTTCTTGGAAAGATGTAGCTTTCTATACCCAAGTGGCTACCCGTGATTACGAATACCAAGACTCTGCACGTAGCTATATAGGTTTCCGTACAGTACAGAGCTTCATGGGGGTACAGAGAGTTAACTCTAAGAAAGGTAACCTCTCTAACCTAAGATAAACTATAGTGAAGATTAAAAATTAATAAATAAAAGAAGTATAATCAAAAAAAGAAAAAAATGGCACAGTCAAAATCATCAAAGAAAATCATGAATATGATTTATGGATTAGGAGCCTCTGTGGTAATTCTCGGAGCCCTTTTCAAACTCCTTCACTGGGAAATCTCTTTAGGTTCCATTAAGCTAGGTGGTGGAGTGCTCCTCGCAACAGGTCTTATCACCGAAGCAATCATCTTCGCTATCGCAGCCTTCGAACCTGTAGAAGAAGGCCTTCACTGGGAACGTGTATTTCCAGAGCTTGCAGGCGGTGAGCCAAGACAACTTAACTTCGCTGGCGGTGCTGCTCCACAACAACTTGGATACCAAAACGAACAAGAAACACAACTTCTTAGAGAGTCTTTGTCTGAAAAGTTGGATAATATCCTAAGAGAAGCTCACATAGATGCAGAGCTAATGAACTCATTGGCTAAGAGTATCCGTAACTTCGAAGGGGCTGCTCGTAACATAGGCCCAGCTGCTGATGCTGTAGCTTCTACTCAAAAATACGGAGAAGAACTCACCACAGCTGCCGTACACCTCGAAGCCTTGAACTCTCTTTACCGTATCCAACTTGAAAGAACAGAACTTCAAGTAAATGCTCAAGAAGGTATGGTAGATAACCTTAACTCATTGAACGCACAAGTTAATTCATTCAAAGAACACTTGAAATCTCTTAACACTGTATATGGTGGCATGCTCTCTGCAATGGGCGGAGCTCGTTAATCTAAAGAAGTATAATTATTTAATCATTTAACCAATTAGAAATGGCAGGAGCAGCAAATTCACCACGACAGAGGATGATTAACCTGATGTATCTGGTTTTCATCGCGATGATGGCGCTCAATATGGGTAAAGAAGTACTAAGTGCGTTCGGGCTTATGAACGAAAAATTACAAGCCGCTAACGAACGTTACGTTTCTACCAATGAGGCCGTCTTTGCAGAATTAGAGAAAAAAGAACAAGAAAAACCTGAAGAATATGCAGAGGCTTTGAAAAAGGCTCGTCAAGTAAGAGATTTGTCTAACGAATATTACTCTTACTTAGGGACTCTCAAAGAAGAGGTAATGAAACAGGCTGGTAGTACCGAAGCAGAAAGAAAGGATTACCAAATAATGGACAAATCCGATATGTTGGATGAAAAATTCTTCAAAACTGACGGACTTAAACCAGCAGGTCAGGAATTCTTGGACAAAATCAAAAACTATCGCAACCAATTAGTAAGTCTTCTTGATGCTAAGGACGAAGCGCTTAAGACAGTTATCGAAGAACGTTTCAGTACTGGTGTAAACGACAAAGTAAAAGATCGTGAAGGAAATAGCGTGGGTTGGGTTCAGTATAACTACGAAGGATTCCCTTATATAGCAGCTGTTACTAAGTTCTCCCAATTACAATCCGACATTCGCCAAACAGAACAAGACTTCTACAAGGCTATGCTCGGTGAGAAGATGAAAGAAGAACTTTCTATGAAGCACTATACTACCCTACTTGAACAATCCAGAGGGGCTTACTATGCTAACCAAGAGTTTGACGGAGCTATCGTTCTCGGACGTAAAGATAACTCTACCAAACCTAAAAAAGTACAACTTACCCTTGATGGCCGTCCTATCCCTGAATCACAAGTAGAAGTGGTAGAAGGAAAGGTAAAACTTAAAGTAAATACAGGTAATGTAGGTGACCACAAGATTGAAGGTAAGCTTATCTATGAACAAAATGGAGAAGAAACTCCTGTAGATGTATCTCAATCATTCACCACTATCCCTCGTCCAAACGAAGCAGTAATCTCTGCCGATAAGATGAACGTGGTATATCGTGGCGTAGTGAACCCTATGACTATCTCTATGCCAGGGGTCCCTGATAACCAAGTAAATGCTTCTGCACCAGGACTTTCTCGTAAGAGTGGACCTAACTATATTATGAAGCCTAACGCTGGTTCTGCTGAAGTTACCATCGTAGTTACAGGTACTTTTGACGGTCAGAAATTCTCTTCTTCTAAGAAGTTCCGTGTAAAAGATATTCCAAAACCAGAAGGAGCTATCTTACGTACCACTGGAGCTGTGAAGTTGGCTAAGGCTAATATCTTGGCAGGAGAACTTTCTGTAGCATTTAACGATTTTGATTTTGACCTTACTACCAAGGTAAATTCCTTCCGTATCTTGGTGCCAGGACAGCCTAGTGTGGTAGTACAGGGTAGTCGTGTAAGTGCTAGCGGTGCAGCAGCAGCAGCAGTAAACCGTGCTAAGAAGGGAGATATAATTCAAATATCAGAGATACGTTACTCAGTATCAGGATATAGTGGTACTCCTAAGCCAGCTACTCCTATATCTATCGAAGTATTATAACAAATTATAAGATTATGAAACAAGCACTAAAGAATATCCTGACGCTATCTTTTTTGTGGATAGTATCCTCAAATGCTTTTGCTCAAGTGAATATCTTGAATGCAAAAGTACCAAGTGAGATAGGTGAGAAGACAACAGCTCAACAGGAATCTGACAATGATGTACCACTTCCTTATGGTTATGTAGATGACCGTGATATCATGTGGTCAACTACCACTTGGGAACTTGTGGACTTGGAAGAAAGAGCTAACTTCCCGCTACTATTCCCTATTGATACTATGGAGATTGGTGCAGACCGTCGCTCCTTGTACGATGTTCTCCTAAGAGCGATGAAGGAGAAAAAACTCACTGAAACTTATACAGATTCCTATTTCACTGAAAAGAGAACATTCGATGACCTTAAGTACAGTTTGTCCAAGGCCGATACTCTTGATGCAGGATATGAAATCCTTAACCAAGGGCAACCATTGCCACCAGAATATATCGTACGTACTGACCTTACCTCAAGGGATATTGTACAGTACCGTATCAAAGGTCTATGGTACTTTGACAAACGACAAGGAGAACTTAAGTATCGCTTACTTGGACTGGCTCCAGTAGCTCCCGATGTGAGTGTTTTAGGAACTGATGATGCACAATCGAGCTTGGTAGAGCTTTTCTGGGTATGGTATCCTGCTGCAAGAAATATCTTGCACAAGGCTAGGGTATTTAACCAATTGAACTCAGCTAATCGTGTCTCCTTTGACCACTTGCTGAACGCCCGTCGTTTTGTAGGGGTGATTTATAAGGAAGACAACGTGTATGGGGATAGGGAAATCAAGAAATACCTTCCTGACAATGCCCTATACCAGCTCCTAGAAGCCGAACGTATCAAACAACGTATCCGCGACCGCGAACAAGATATGTGGGTTTATTAAAACAATATACAAAAGACTACCTCTTTGGGGTAGTCTTTTGTTTCTTTATAAATGTCTTACGTTTTAATCTTTTAAGCCTTGAATCTTGATTTTCTCAGTCAATATTTTACCGAAGTACGGTTCGCCAAGGGAGAGATCCTCACTCGCGTAGGTGAGGTAGAGAACTATTTGTATTACCTTAGCGAAGGTATTGTACGCTTTTTCTATTATAATCCTACTACGGATAAGGAAACTACAGTAGATATTCTGTTTCCTGAATCGTTCTGCCTTTCTTATACTTCTTTTGTTAAGCAAGCGCCCTCACTGCTTTCTATTGAAGCCCTTAAGGATGTTACGGCTTATAAGATAGGACGCGAACACCTTGAGCACCTGATACAGCAACAAGAGTACCTCCAAATAAAAGCCGATATATTAGAACACTTGCTTATAGAGAAAATGCAACGAGAAGCGCAATTTCTGCTACAATCCCCCGAAGAGATCTACCGCACCCTATTGGAGAAAGATTCTAAACTCATTCAGAACATTCCGCTAAAATATATCGCTTCCTATATAGGCATTACACCCCAAGCCCTCAGCAGAATACGGAAACGGATTTTTTGAGTATTCTCATTTATGAACCCAAGTTCATTTTTCCTACATTTTTTCGTCGTTACTTTGCATTGAAAAACAAAGACAAATAAAATGAACTTCAAAATGTTTCCCGTTACTTTTATGATGGCACTTGCCACTTCCAAAGGCTATGCCCAAAACGCTGATTTCTTGACTCTTATCAAGGCTGCTACTCAAGCACCTTCGGGTCATAACTCTCAGCCTTGGTGGTTTGAGACTTCTGATCATAGCATTGTGATCTCGCCCAATTTGGATAGGGCACTTCCTGCGGTGGATAGCCAGCACCGCGAACTCTTTATCAGTTTGGGTTGTGCGCTGGAAAACCTCTGTACGAAGGCTACTGAATTGCACTACCAGCCCCAGGTGAGTTTCAGTGACGAAGGAGTTATTACGGTAGACTTACAAAAATCTCATACAGTAATCCCTGACCCCTTGGCGACAGTGATTGAAAAGAGACAAACAAACCGCTCTGAGTATGAAAACAAGCCTATAGACCCAGTTTTGTTGCAGGGACTTATAGAAAAAGCTTATCAAGGACAGCTACCCGCTGAGGAACAAGCTGAAATACATACTTTTGCCAAGGATACTCCACCTTTTGAGATCCTCACCCAAGCGGTACTACAAGGCAATACCGTGCAGATGGGAGACCCTGCTTTCAAAAGCGAACTCCTCTCATGGATTCGATTTAATAAGAAACATAGTGAGAGCACCCACGATGGGCTGAGCTATGCTGTATTGGGAGCACCCAACTTGCCTCGTTGGGTCACCGAACCTATTGTAAAGGCGAGCCTGAAGGCCAAGACACAGAACAAGACCGACCTGAAGAAAATACAATCCTCCTCACACATGGTGCTGCTGACCACCGAGAAGAATGATATTGCCACTTGGATACAGACAGGCCGCACTCTTGAGCGCTTTTTACTCTTGCTCACTCAGGAGGGAATAGCTCATGCTTACCTTAACCAGCCTTGTGAAGTGCCTGAAATCAGTGCTACACTGCGAGAAAATCTCCCTATAGCTCATGCTTACCCCCAGATACTCCTACGTCTTGGCTATGCCCAACCTATGGCCTACTCCAAGAGGAAAGATATTAGAGAAGTTATAAAAGTGAAGAAAGAAGAATATGGAATTCATAACAATTAATGATCTAAGTTTCACGGTCCGTGTAACTAATGAGTGAAATAATTAGCATATCTTTCAATTATAAGATAAACCTCATTGCCATTGAAGTAGATAGCATACTCCCATTGTTTTTGCCTGTAGAGGGCTTCACGATGGAAGATTTCCATTTCTTCATCTCCATTTTTCAGGAAGGTGCTGGGGGCACGGAGGAATTTTTGATAGTCCTTAGGCATTAGATAAGTGGTCTTTAGGTAGGCCATACGATTCCCTTGACTAA
Source organism: Capnocytophaga sp. CM59 (assembly GCF_000293175.1). NCBI lineage: Bacteria > Pseudomonadati > Bacteroidota > Flavobacteriia > Flavobacteriales > Flavobacteriaceae > Capnocytophaga > Capnocytophaga sp. CM59. Next base: position 29,905 of record NZ_ALNN01000005.1, on the reverse strand, counting down.
TGTCGAAATAGACCTCTACTAGATGACTGTTGTCAAACTGAGGATCCGTATTCTTCCGATCGTCCTCATCGGGTGAATAGATGCTGCTTTTGTGTATATACACAGGGCGAAGATTTTTGGCTGGAGCATATATAGGAGGCGCAGTAAAGCGATCCGTAAGCGCTTGCCTAAAGGGAGGGTGTGTACCCCGTGCTGGCTCAAGGGTGGCGAAATCTTCCTTCTGGCAATAGAGCTGTGCCAATTGCCACTTGCCCTCTAATAGAAATACGACCTTATAGTTGCCTTCCTCTGGGAACTCTTTCAGGTCGTAATAATCCTTTCGGTCAGTATGCTTTAGAAAATAGTAAGTAGCTTCTTTTTGTACTTTAGAGAGGAAAGTTCTCTTTTGTTCAGTCGTCCATTTTTCGGTATGAGGTACTTCCTCCAAAGGTTTTTTTAAGGTGTCATTATCTACTAACCATGTATGGTAATAGTTTTCATCAAAATCAATGTAGTAATTACCTAAGAAGACCCCTTTCTGCTCCGTTTTCTCGGTTTTGGTGTGTATCAGCCTTTCTTCAGATGTTCCTTTGGAGCTTATTTTTACGAAAAAGAGGATGTTATCTAAGGAATTATAATGATAAGTAAACAATTTGTTCTTGGAACAAAAGAAAATATTAGAGGAACCATTAATCATATACTCCTTTTGCTCATCAAACTCCAACTCTTTTTTAGGAGATAGATCAGAGTAGAAATGGTCATCATTGATATGCCAGAGATAATCGTACCAATACATATATTTATCAGGCATTTTAGTAGCATAAATACCATTTTTGTAATTCTCAATAGTATCTTCTCCTGTAGAGAACCAAAAGACAGCAGAACAAAAGACAAAGCCGAGTATAAGGCTGATGATTTTGACTGCTTTATACTTTGTACTATAGTAGATGAGGGTAATGGTGGTAATCAAAAGGAAATATCCCAATAGAAAACCACCTCCATAGATCGCCCAACCAAGGCTATTGATACTGTCAGGAAAAGTGATGATAAAAAGGGCTACCAAAACAGCCCAAAATAAGTAACCAAAGAGAATAACTTTTTTCATCTTAGATTAAGGATTACAATACAGTGGCAAAGATAGCAAATAATTAGTAAATCGGCCAATTAGTATATTAGCTAAATCCTTTGTCAAATAGAGAAAAAGTTGTATATTTGTCCCATATAACCATAATGATTGACAAATATGAAAAAAAGAGTTGTTTTTACAGTTTTGGGCAGTTTGCTATGGCTTAGCTGTGGCAATAACCATGATATGATGTATAGCCCAGAATATCAGTATCCTTCCTATACAAAGGATATGCAAGTGCCCACGGGAGAGCGCGGAGAGACCTTTAAGGAGATCAAGGAAAACCCCTTTGTGGAGGTCTCTTCCCAGCCTGTCTCTACCTTTTCGGTAGATGTGGATAGGGCAGCTTACAGTAATATTCGCCGTATGATACAGCAGGGTACCCTTCCTCCTAAGGATGCAGTGCGTATAGAGGAGATGATTAACTACTTCGATTATGATTATCCTACCCCCGATGCACAAACACCCTCTCCCTTACGAGTGAGCTACGAGCAGGCTCCAGCCCCTTGGAACACCACACATTATCTTTTGCGTATTGGTCTCAAGACTAAGCCTTTAGATCTTTCCAATACGCCTGCTTCTCATTTGGTGTTTTTGATAGATGTTTCTGGTTCTATGATGGATTACAACAAACTACCCTTACTTAAGTCCTCCTTGAAGCTCCTGCTTCAAAATCTCAAACCACAAGACAAGGTCAGTATCGTAACCTATGCCAGTGGTACACAAGTGGCACTTGAACCTACTTCAGTTAGGGAACGAGAGAAGATAGAAAAGGTATTGGACGGACTTGAGGCAGGTGGAGCAACCTCTGGAGAACAAGGAATACAGCTGGCTTATGAGCAAGCTCATAAGGCCTTTATCAAGGGAGGAAACAACCGTATCATTCTAGCTACCGATGGTGATTTTAATGTAGGTATCAACAATCCTAATGACCTTAAAGCCTTTATTGAAAAGCAACGCGAGGGAGGTGTGTATCTCTCCGTATTGGGCTTTGGTATGGGCAATTACCGAGACGATATGTCCGAGACCTTAGCCGATAGTGGCAATGGTAACTATGCTTATATAGATAACCTTACTGAAGCTAAGAAGGTGTTGGTCAATGAGTTTGGTGGAACTCTCTTTACTGTAGCCAAGGATGTCAAGCTACAGGTAGAGTTCAACCCTAAGTATGTAAAGCAATATAAGCTCTTAGGCTACGAAAATCGTATGCTTGCCAATGAGGATTTCACCAACGACAAGAAAGATGCAGGGGAAGTAGGGGCAGGGCATACCGTTACTGCTATCTATGAGATTGTCCCTTCCGATGGAAAAGTAACCTCCTCCCTCCGCTATCAGGACAGCCAACTCAATGAAATAGGGAAGGGCAATGAGGTAGCTTTCCTAAAAATCCGCTACAAAGACCCTAAAGAAGCCAACGCTGCCAGCCGAGAAGTGGTAGAACCGCTGACCTACAACCTAAAAGAACTCCCACAGGCTTCCGATGATTTTCGCTTTGCTGCCGCAGTGGCTGAGTTTGGTCTGCTGCTGAGAGACTCCGAGTACAAAGCCCAAGCTTCCTATGACCAAGTAATAGAACTGGCCAAGAATGCTTTCGGCCGAGATGAAGAAGGCTACCGAAAGGAGTTTGTCCGCTTAGTGGAAGGAGCGAAGTTAATGGCTAAAAATAAGTAATCAATGACTAATAATTATGTTGTTAATTATTTGTCATTAATTATTGATTATTAGATATTAAATATTATCTTTGCCCTTGATAACCTTAAAAAAATAGAAATATGAAAAGAGTGATGCATGCGCTCTGCACGGGGGTATTTGCCTTGTTTGCTTTAGTTTCTTGTTCTAAGTCAGATAACAGCGAACCCAAACGATTTGATATCCCTGCCCAGGCAAGAGCTATTATTTCAGAGGAATATATAGCTAAAATGGCTGCTAATGGAATGACTATTCATGAGGGAACCAATCCACCCAATATAGAGGGGATATTCTCCACCGGTATCTTAGAGATGATATATACCAGCCTTAAGGATGATAGTTACCCTATAGGACAAGAGATAGAGAGCTATCGCTTCAAATTTTATGAGCAAGAAGGCACCAAAGTAAAGACAGATTATATAAATGAAGCTATTACTGCTAATGATCAGGCCAGAGGAAGAGGAACTATTATTTCGGGTAATGGTAACAAGTTTACTGCTTATTTGGACATGAATATTACTGATTTGGAGATAAAAACTCGCGATGTGTCTGTACTCTCAGGTGAGATTACCCCCGAAGGGATCAAGAATTTCCAGTATGGATTCCTTAAAATAGAAAAAACAGGAGATATAACAGGGAGAATGGTTCCAGAAGGAACGATACGTATATGGGTAAGTCAAAGTAAATTGGCTGTAAAAAAGCAAGAATACCCTAATGGAGACTAGCTCATTGGCCAATGAATATAGTATCAAACAATTAAAAGAAATAGATGGAAATGAAAAGAACCATTTATGCGCTTTGCACAGCGATATGTGCTTTATTTGCAGTAGTATCCTGCTCTAAATCAGATGACAGCAATGAGAAAAAAGGAGGAATAAGAAACAACAACTTCCCTCAAGCGGTTACTGAGGTAGTCTCTCAAGACCTTATCCAGAAAATGGCAGATGGGGGTGCTACAATCTATGGAGGAACGAACCCTCCTATAGTACAGCCACTACTCCCTGGTTTACTTTTTACCACTGGAGAGTTAGAACTTATCCATACCAGCCTTGGCAATAATGACCCTTTGAAAAACTTTGACGGATTCTACTATAGATTCTATGGACAAAATGGATCTAAGCTAAAAATAGACTATGAAAACCATGTTGTAGCAACTTATGCAGCTCAAGGGGTAGATGCTGCTATATCGGGAGAAGGAGATAAGTTCACTATCTTTTTTATAGACAAAGCAGGAGACTTGGTGGCACTCTCTGGGGAGTTTACTGGAGATGCCATAAAAGATTTTCAACTAACGAGCCTTGTTAAGGTAGCAGATAACAACTCTCCTGAAGGCACTGTACGTGTTTTTAAAAGTAAAAAAGGCTATGCGGAAACCGTTCGAAGATAAATAGCTAATTAACAAATAGTAAAAACTTCTCTTTGCCTACGGGTAAAGAGAAGTTTCTGTCTATATAAAGACTATTGGAAAAAGGAGGAACCCATAAGTCAGAGATGGTAAAGATACAAGATGTTTATTTTTAATTTGTTAATTATTTGTTATTAACTATTAATCATTGAACATTAATCATTACTTTTGCCCCCGATTTCAAACAGCTATTGTTTAACCTTAAATAAAACTTACAAAGAAATGACCTATATCAAGTTACATATTACCGTAGAATTACCTTGCTGGCAAGGTAACGCTTCGTGGCGTATTCACTTGATGTAGCATTACTCTATCATATAACAAAAGCCCGAAGCGACTGCTTCGGGCTTTTTGTTTGTCCTTCTCTCAAAAATCCCAAGCAAATTAATCGTTAATCATTAATTATTAATTCAATGGGAAATCCATATATTGACGGCTCACATCTACGTTCTTTGCGTTCTCGCAAGCGCATTGCTCGAGAAGACCATGAGAAATATCTGCGCGAATGTTGTAATCGACATGCTGTACTAGAAAAGCAGAGGCGAAACCTGCCACTTGTACCACTTGAAAAACCTTACCAAAAGGGCTATGTACGCTTTTTTGTGTTGAGAGAAGATGTGCGACAAGGCAAGCAAGCCGACTTTTTCGCGACACTTTTAGAGAAAATCAACACCTATCAATACGCCGATACACGCAAGTTCCAGAAGAAGAAAAAGCGCCGAGGCAAACGTGTTTACATAGCTCGTAAGCAGGAATTGTACGCTTTTAATCAATGGGAATGGCAAAGAGCCCTTGAAAGAGGGAAGTTCACTGAAAAGGAACGTGCCTATTTTGCAAGAATAGAGTGTTTCAATCGCCAAAAAGACCGTTTTGAAACGTATTACGAGTTTACCGAAGCGTGGCGTTTTGAACTGCGTGTAAAGCCTAATATGATCACCCACTACCTCCCTGTAGATGTAGCCATAGAGCGAGAACTTGCCGAGCTTGATAAGATCATAAGTAACCATAAGAACTGGGGGATTATCCATAGCAAAATCTATGGAGGGAGTTATTCATGGAGGCAATACCAAAAGCGTTATGACCCTAAGGAAAAGTACAAGCACACCCCACTGAAAGAAATCGCAGCTCTTAAGTATCACACCTCAGCAATGGAAATAGGGGAGATGCTTTTAGAGTGCAAGCCGTATGTGCAATTATAAACAAAAAGAAAAATGGAAGAAAAAATCATACAAATCACCGCAGGACGCGGTCCTTTAGAATGCCAATGGGTAGTAGCCAAAGTGCTGAAAATATTTTTACAAGAAGCTACTCAAGCAGGCATCAGCTATACCATTCTTAGCCGTGAGGAAGGCGATGCCAATCTCACCGTAAAATCGGTTACCCTGCAACTCAAAGGCAAGGGGTTAGCATCGTTTTTGAAAAGTTGGCTCGGTACGGTCTGTTGGGTAGGCAAGAGTACCTTTCGCAAATTCCACCAGCGCAGCAATTGGTATATAGGCATTTTTGAACTTGACCAATTGCAACGTCAGACTTTCTCAGAGCGCGATGTACAGTTCCAAACCACTCGCTCACAAGGCAATGGCGGACAGAATGTGAACAAGGTTAATTCGGCCGTACGCGCCACCCATCTGCCCACAGGTATCAGTGTATTTGCACAGGATTCGCGTTCGCAACTGGACAATAAGAAACTCGCCCTTGCCCGACTTAAAGAAAAACTTGCCGAAATGGAGCTTCAGCAACTCGCTGAACAATCGCAGAGTCATTGGAGCAATCATACCCAAGTGCAACGCGGTAACCCTGTACGTACTTTTAAAGGCACCGATTTCAAAAGTACTTATGTAGAAAAGAGCTATAAGAAAGAACGTGCAGAGGCAAAGAGGGAAATTAAATTAGTCGTTAGTCGTTAGTCATTAGTCGTTAGCTTATGGAAAAATACATACAAGAACTCTTATATAGTATCCCTCAGGAGGTTACTTATACTACCTTTCCTGAAGAACTCGAACCAGAGGATATTTCACAAGAGCGCATCGACGGCTTACGCAAGTTACTTACTCACGAAGATGCCTTTATACAGCTATCTGCTGCTAAATTACTCTCTGCGTGGGCAGTAGAAGAGGGGGGATAAAGCATTAATACAACTATATGCTGAGGGAAGAACAAAGGGCTATTTTGAGCATTTTTTCAGTGGATATAACCCTGAAGATGAACATATTTTTTGGGCACCAGGAAGAATGTACCAAGATACCCATTTCAACCTTACGGTGCTCAATGGTTTGCCCATAGAGCAACTCAAGGTATGTGTAAATCCTGATGATAGAGGTGTTTTAATCGTCTATCTGAAAGCGGAAGGACAACCTATTTTTCATTTCTTTTTAGATGTGGGTATTGCTTTTTGTGAGTGTTGGAATGAGTATGAAGTAGATGAGGACGATGATGACTATCGCTTTGATGACCTTACGGAGGTTTGGCAACTCAAAGGCAAACACATTAGCGCTATTTTTGCCGAAGAAGTAGCTGGAAATAGTGAGATTACTATTCTTTTGGAAGAAGGAGAAAAGCTCAGGCTCTACTATTGCCCCACAAAAGATAAGAGCTATTTTATTAAAAATTAAAACAATGACAAACAAAATCATTATTATAGACTTAGAAGCGACTTGTTGGGAGGGAATACCTCCCCAAGGAGAAGTCAGTGAAATTATAGAAATAGGCATTTGCCTGCTCGATACCCTTACAGGTGAGATTAGTGATAACAGAGGTATTTTGGTAAAGCCTACACATTCCAAAATCAGTCCTTTTTGTACCCAACTTACTACCATTACTCCCGAACTCGTAGCGCGGGAAGGAGTAAGTTATGAGTTTTCTGGCACTATCGTCGATATTTTTAAACGAAAACAAAAATTTAAAGAGAATAGAGAAGCCTTTTTGAATGATATTCAGCAAATCGTGCTTCCTTATCTATCTAATTAACCAATGACTCCAGATTGTCCCCCTTCGGGGGAACGGGGGCATTGACAAATCAACAAATTATTATGGCAAATTTAAAACTCAAAGGGAAAGACCTCCTCAAGTTAGGTTTCCCGAATAATCAATCTATTAATGTAGCGTTAGAAGTGATGAAGCGCAATTTCGCTACTAAGAATACCGCTTATGTAAAATCGGTACTTGAAGACATTTTAAAAAATCCTGTGCAGTACGAAGGGCATCTTACTTTTGGTCAGATAGCCGAAGCGCTGCTTTCATCTACCAAAACCGAAAAAAGACAGCTCAACGCCTCACGAGCACCTTATCATATCTTTGGTGACGACATTACCGAAGAGGCTAAAACGCAACTCTACACGGCTCTCAAACTCCCTATTTCGGTAGGGGGTGCGCTCATGCCCGATGCCCATAGCGGCTATGGGTTGCCCATAGGGGGCGTACTGGCCGTGGAGAATGCTGTGATTCCTTATGGAGTAGGCTTGGACATTGGTTGTCGTATGTGCCTTAGTATCTTGGATATCCCTGTGTCCTACCTCTCAGGGGCGCGAGATAAGTACGAGAAAGCCCTCATGGAACATACCAAGTTTGGTATGTACGAACATCATAAGTCGCATGTAGAGCACGAGATTTTCGACCGTGATACTTTTTCACTGATTCCTATCCTCAAACGATTGAAGGATAAGGCCATCAAGCAGATGGGTACTTCGGGTAGTGGTAACCACTTTGTGGAGTTTGGCGAGGTAGAACTTTTAGCCGACGATCCGCAGATAGGTTTGCCCAAAGGGAAATATCTCGGTATACTTTCGCATAGCGGGTCACGTGGTTTTGGTGCGGAAATCGCTCAGTATTACGTACGCGTAGCTGCCGAACAATGTCCGCTCCCGAAGGAAGCCCAACAGTTTGCATGGCTCGACCTCTCTACCCACTTAGGGTTAGAGTATTGGACAGCTATGAACCTTGCGGGTGATTACGCTTCGGCTTGTCATGAGGACATTCACCGCCGACTTATTCGTGCGGTAGGCGGTCGCTTGAGAGCACGTATTGAGAACCACCACAATTTTGCATGGAAGGAAATTCACGATGGTAAGGAGGTGATTGTACACCGCAAAGGAGCGACCCCAGCAGGGGAGGGCGTATTGGGTATTATCCCCGCTTCCATGACCGAGGCAGGCTATATCGTACGCGGTAAGGGCAATGCCGATAGTTTTGATTCGGCTTCACACGGTGCAGGGCGTGCTTTCTCTCGCAATGAGAGCCGCAGCCGCTTTACCAGTTCTGATATCAAAAAAGCCCTCAAAGCCAAGGATATTACCCTCATCGGAGGCAATGCCGAAGAAGCTCCTATGGCGTATAAAAACATAGAAACCATCATGGCTTCTCAAAGTGATTTGGTAGCTATCATCGGTACTTTCCAACCGAGAATTGTACGTATGGACAGATAGTTAGTGACTAACAACAAGTGACAAGTGACTAATAGCACAGTAGAATTAGTCATTTGTCACTCGTCACTTGTCACTATTTTTTACTATCTTTGTCCCATAATTTTTCACTATTCACTATTCATTTTTCACTTAAGAAGATGGCCAAGAAAAAGAAAACCCTACCAGCAAACTTCGACGAATTGTTAGAAGCCAAAGATTTAGATGCACTTAAAGCGGTGTTCAACGAATGTGAGCTAAATGCGTACGACCGTTATTCATTCAAAAAACCAGCCCTTTCTTTCTATGATATACCTTTAGAGCTAATGGATTGGCTCATTGCCCAAGGAGCAGACATTAATGTAAAAGATGAGTATGACCGTACGCCGCTGCACTATCACGTTCAGGTGAATAATGTAGAAAGAGTAGCTCTTCTTTTGGAAAGAGGTGCTGATATAGAGGCGCAGGATAAATACAAGAATACTCCTTTGCACTTCGCTGAATACAATGCCGAAGCAGCCCAATTACTCATTGAAAAAGGTGCCAATATTAACGCAAAAGATGATAGAGGAAATACGCCATTGGAGCGTATGCTTTTCAGATTAAGAAATGCTTATATAGAGAAGGCTGCTAAAACAGCTGAGCTTTACCTCAAAGCAGGATCGAAGCCTACCAAATTTGCCAAAGAACAAATCACCCGCATAGGAGAAGATTTTGAGTTTCACCGCAACGATTTCAACCCAGAGTATTTGGAGGAAACCGATGCAGGATTGCAACGATTATACAAACTCTTTGATGTGCCTCCCGTACCCCGCCGTATCCAGTACGATGGCAAGTCACCTATTGTACTTACTGGCGATACATGGGAAGAACGTTTTGAGCAGGCATGGACACTTTTGGTGCCCAGTAGTGGTAGCGCAACTACCATGCAGGGAGAGGTAGTGCGTATTGCAGGCAGGGTGAATGACGAACTTTTGCGCAATGCTATGGGCAACTGGGATAAGGAATACCGCAAGATGCTCACTGCCATTAGTGGTTATCTGCAACAAGGCAATTCGCTTTCAGAAAATGAACTTACCGAAGTAGCCGATATTCAAAAGCATATTTTGGAAGACGATGGTACTGGCACCCAACGCTTATGTGAATTAGCGACCGCTTGGGTCGTGCAGAATCCTCAGCCTATCGCCTTGGGGAAAGTGAATTACAAGTGCTAAAAATATTTTAATGGCGACAAAATACATCAAACTTTTCTTGAGATTGGCAGTAAGTACCGCTATGCTTTCAGCAGTAGCCGATCGTTTTGGTTTGGCGATGCTCACCTCCGTAGGGCTAAAAGCTACCTTTGACTATTCGGTATGGAATGCCATTGGGGCTTGCCTTGCTATTAGCTGTTTGAAAGAAAAACATTGGGAGATAGATAGTGTTATAAAGTAACCTTTACAAGAGAATTTCTTATACTGCTCCTATAAAATTACAAAATGAAAATCATCTCTAAATTCAAAGATTACTACGACTATAAAGTCGCTGAGTACGGCATAGACGAAAACCTTGTCTATGACCGGCGTAATGGAACGATTGTAGATAGACAGCGTATTTCTCCAGAAGAATCTAACCTTGCCTTGTATTCAACACTATATGTAGGAAGTGAAGTGGTACATCTTTTTATTACCCAAAATAAAATCTATACCCATTTTGATTTAGTAGATATAGAAGAAAAAAAAAGGAGGTATTATTTTTTTGACGGATACTGTCTAAAATTCCGAGATGGAAAACAATATAAGTATAAAAGTAATCTCTGCTTAGGTTATTTCTCAGATACAGCTGATTTCATTCGTGAGAATAATGGTTTTCATATCAGGGAAGAAACTCATTTGTCTTGGGAAGAACTCTCAAAAATACCGTTACTACTCATTACGAGTGATTATAGAACGAAAAATCAAAAAGTATATATAAACCCTAGTTTGCAGGAACTCGGTATCTATATTGATCCCGATTTTGTATGGCAACACATCGTGCAGTACCTTTCCGACCTCAAAACCCAAGCCGAGCAATCGCCCGAACTGCCCAATGAGCTAAAAATAGACAGCAAAGGCTTCGACAAAAAACGCTCTTTCCGCCCCAAAATGAAATAATATTAAAAAATAAAATTCGTCTGACTTGCCAGCCCTCTAACACTTAAAACAAATGAAAGAACAACTTATCCGTATCCAACAAAAATTAGTTCAAGCCAAAGCCGCTGATAAAGACTTGGAAGTATTCGGTGCCAGCTCACACAAATACCATCTCAACCCTCCCGTAAGTGAGGCAGAAATCCTTGCCTTTGAGCAAAAGTACGAACTTACCTTGCCTGAGGGCTATCGCGATTTTCTACTTACTATAGGCGACAAAAATGCTGAAAGGTTAGAGAGGATAGCAGGTCCTTACTATGGACTTTTTGATTTTGATAGAGCACAAGAACAATTTCTTCTTGGCGAAGGCACTCCTTACCTAAAAGCTCCTTGTGCCCTCTCTCCTGATATGACAGATGAAGAATGGGATGCTTTTAGCAGAGAACTTTTGGAAGCTGAAATAGCCGAACAAGAAGCCGAGGTAAACAATACAGAATTTCTGTTAGACGATGCCACTTACGAAGCACTTCACGGAAAGGTATATAGTGGTCTCTTACCCCTAGGCTCTCAGGGCTGCTCTATGTACCACGCTTTGGTGCTCAACGGCAAATATGCAGGGCGTGTGGTGAATATAGATGTTGATTTGAGAAAACCTAAGTTTGCTTTTGAAACTACCTTCTTGGATTGGTACGAACGCTATTTGGATGAGGTGATCTCTGGCGATTTGATAGGAAACACCTTAGCCCGTTTTGGTTATAACCGTCGTGGTACTATTGAAATTCTTCTAAATGACTATCAGCAAACTACCGATTTGCAAGAGCAAAGGAATTGTAGGGATGCTCTTTGGCATAAGAAATTTCCTTTTCCAGCAGAAACGTTCCCCACTATTGAAAGAATTATCAGTTGGAATAAGGAAGATAAGCACTTCTTTATCAATCTTCTTTTGCGCTCTTCTTATGAGCATGCCAAGCCCTATCTAAACACTTTGATAAAGGAGGATTTTAAAAAAGCAGTGGAAATGATATGTTTCTATGCAAAAAAACATTATGCCGACTGGGTAGAAGTAGTAAAAGCACAAATGCCTACTATTGAGGATTTAGATGTGTTTAAGCGCGCAAGTTCCATAATATCTGACTGTCCTAACAGCAATTTTGAGCCTGTTATCGTTCCATTTACGCATCATCCTATTGCCCAAATGCGTGAGTATGCTTATTATACTCTCTCCAAAAGTCCTAATAAGGAAGCCTTTTTGGAGGTTTTTATTAGCGGACTACAAGATACTGATAATAATGTACTCAGAGCAGCTATCCAAGCTCTTTCAGGTATAACCGACGAACGTTTGTTACCCTATTACAAACAAATAGCCAAGCGTTTCCCCAAAGAGAAAGACTATATTCTTAGTAACTTAGAACGCCGTTTAGCTTCTTTTGGGCTGACTATAGGAGAGGCGAGAAAGTAAAAAAACAATTATCTCTTGACTTTTGGATTGAAAAGTTGTATTTTTGTTCTTTAGAATAAGGCATTGACAAAATGAGCAATATTACCATACGAAACTTTGGAGCGATCAAAGAACATAGAACTCCTATAGAGATTAAAAAAGTAACCCTCTTCATAGGTAATCAGGGCAGCGGGAAGAGTACCGTTGCCAAACTGATAGCTACTTTTATGTGGATAGAAAAGGCTTTGTTTAAAGAAAGTTATAATCCTCAATGGTTTGAAAAAAATAATACTTTTAGGGACTTGTTTCTAAGTTATCACCGCCTTGAGAACTATTTGAAAGAAAATACTTATATTCAATATACAGGAAGTGCTTTTTCAATTACCTATACGGAAGGACAGTTGTCTTTTGAAAAGAAGGAGATGGCGTATGCTCTTCCACAGCTAATGTATGTGCCTTCTGAGCGGAACTTTATTTCATATATGAAGAGTATGAGGGAACTAAAAGTAGCTTCAGCTGCCTTGAATGATTTCTTGGCAGCCTATACTTATGCTAAAGAAAAGGTAACCGAAATGCCGCTCCCCATCAACGACTCTTATTTGTTATACGATAAAAATAGAGATACACTCTATGTAAAAGGTGATGACTATAGGGTACAACTCTCAGAGGCCTCAAGTGGGTTCCAATCATTAGTGCCTTTGTTCTTAGTGTCTGACTATTTAGTAAATAGTGTAAAGGATAAGACAGAACCAATGAGTATAGAGGAACGTAAACGATTTGAAAAGCAAATCAAGGAAATCTATGCCAATCCTCATTTTACAGAAGAGCAACGACGTAGCGCAGCCAACGCTTTATCTGAAAAATTTAACAAAACCTCTTTTGTCAATATCGTTGAAGAGCCTGAGCAAAACCTCTTTCCAACCTCGCAACGCGATATGCTCTATAGTTTGCTGAAAATCAATAATGAAATACCTGCTAACAAATTGATAATTACCACCCATAGCCCTTATTTGGTCAATTACATATCGGTAGCTGTGGAAGCAGGAAACATACAAAACGAGGCAAACAAAGAACAGATAGGAAAGATTATACCAATTTCAGCACTTGTAAAAAGTGATGATTTAGCTATTTATGAACTTGATGAAAAAGGATTTGATGAAGAAGGAAATACTGTGAAGTTGTTAGGCAATTATAATGGAATACCTTCTGATGAGAATATGTTAAATCTCCAAATAGATGAAACCAATAACCTTTTTGCAGACCTTTTAGATTTAAAACAATAATGGCAATAGATTTTTTTAATAACCGATGTCAGCAAGCTACTTCTGAAAAGATTTTTGGGTTATGTGATGAAGAGGGAACACAGAAACCTGCTTATATTGATATAAGTAATCAGGATAATTGGATTGCAGAGATAGAGAATGAAGACCAAAAAGAAGTTTATTTCATAGCTATTGATAACTGTATTGAAATTTGGCGGGACGATGACCCTACAAAAATGGAGAAACGTTGTGATGGTATGCTTGGGTATGATGGGAATAACCTTATTTTTGTAGAATTAAAAGATAGAAAGCTAAAAAATGCAAGTGATTTTATAAAAGAAGCGGCTTTGCAACTTGTAGCGACAATAAATCACTTTAAAAAGAACTGTAATATTGCAGATTATAATATTAAAGCAGCTTATATAGCGAATAAAAATAAAATACATTGTAGTTATGTAGCAAGGATGAAACGATTTCAACAAGAAACAGGCTATACCCTCCGAATAGAAAACAGAATCAAAATCCCCTATATGATCCCCTAAAACCTAACCCTTATGTATCAAGAACAACTCCACCGCATTCAGCAAAAGCTCTCCCAAGCCAAAGCTGCCGATAAAGACTTAGAAGTATTTGGCGCCGAGACACATGAGTACCACCTCAACCCTCCCGTAAGCGAGGCGGAAGTCCTTGCCTTTGAAAAAAAATATGGCGTATCCCTACCTGAGGATTACCGAGCCTTTGTACAAACCATAGGCGATGCCAAAGCCCAGAAGTTGGACACTATGGCAGGGCCTTATTACGGCTTGTATGCTTTCGGTACTCAAGTGAATGACCTTGTTTATGACCAAACGGAAACCTACCTCAAAGCCCCTTGTGCACTCTCACCCGATATGACCAAAGAAGAATGGGAAGCCCTCTCCAGTCCGCTATTAATGAATGACGAAGAAGATGAGGATTTTGAAGATGACGAAGAAGATGAAGGTTTTGAAAATTATGAGCGAGAGGAGGACGAAACGCAAACAGAGGAGGACTATACCCAACAGTGTGGAAAAGTCTTTGGCGGACTGCTCCCCTTGGGAAGTCAGGGCTGTGCCTATTATCACGCTTTGGTGCTTACAGGGCCTTATGCAGGACGCGTAGTCAATGTCAATTGGGATTTAATACAACCTACATTTGCTTTTGAAACCAATTTCTTGGATTGGTACGAACGCTATCTTGATGAGGTGATCTCTGGCCAACTCTTGGACGACCGACCTACATGGTTTGGCTACCACAGGGGCGAAGCTGCTGAGGTGCTTCTCACCGAATATGAGCAGACCAACGATCGCAAAACCCAAACCGACTGTCTCGATGGGGTGTATCACAAAAGACCGCCTTTGTCTGATACCGTATTAGACAAAGTAGAAAAGCTCATTGCTTTAAACAATGAGGATAGAGATTTTCTCATTGAAATACTCACCTTGTCCTCCTACAAGCGCGCCAAACCTTATTTGGATACCTTAGTAACCGAGAAGCCCAAGGAAGTATTTCAGTATATATGGTGGTATGCTCAAGACCACTGTGCCGACTGGGTGCCTGTCGTAAAAGAACTCTTGCCCTCTATTACCGATGAGGAAACGTTTGATTTCGCTACCTACCTCCTCACCGAAGGCGATGACAATTTCGAGGAAGTAATCCTTCCTTTTACTGATGATGCAAATCCTCGAATCCGTATAACAGCCTATTATACACTGGGCAAAAGCAAGAAAAGAGAGCAATATCTTGACACTTTTATCAAAGGGCTACAAGAGAGTGATAACAAGGTGTTACACACAGTTATACAAGCACTATCTAAGGTAAAAGACAAGCGCTTGCTGCCCTATTACAAAGAGATAGCCAAGCGTTTTTCTAAAGACGAGGATTATATTCTTTCCAATCTCAAATGGGCATTAGAGCCTTTTGGTCTTACCATAGAGGAAGCAAGAAAGTGAGAAATGAAAAGTGAAGCATGGAAAATATAAGCAGACGAACTAAAGAAAGCCTTCCTTTTGTCCCTCTTCGAGGGATCGGGGGAATCCTGCTCAAGCATATAGAAACGCCCATAGGTACCATGGTGGCTTGTGCTACCGATAAGGGTATTTGTGTGTTGGAGTTTTCCGATAGCAAAATGTTGGAAGCAGAACTGAAAAATATTGCCCAACGAGAGAAAACCACGGTTGTACAAGGTGAAAGTCCCTACTTTGCCCTTTTGGAAGAAGAACTTAGCGAATATTTTGCGGGCAAACGTCAGGTGTTTTCCATACCGCTCCACCCCATGGGAACAGATTTCCAACAGCGTGTCTGGCAGCTCTTACGCACCATTCCCTATGGGCAGACGTGGAGTTACAAAGAGCAAGCCATTGCCTTGGGATCGCCCCAAAGCGTACGTGCCGTAGCCAATGCCAATGGTATGAACCGCATCTCTATCCTAATCCCCTGTCATCGGGTCATTGGCTCCAATGGTACCCTCACAGGCTATGGTGGTGGATTGTGGCGAAAGAAGTTTTTGTTGGAATTGGAGGGAGTGGGAAGTGAAGAATGAAAAGAGAAACCCATGAACCTCAAGAAGAAAATAGAAAAACTATGGATAGTTAATAAGACCATAGAACTGTTGGATAGAGCCTTTGCTTATAACCAGTACTTAGGCTGCTTGTTGACGGGGGTGATCTTTCTCGTTTTATCGCCTATACTATTGTTGTTAGTACCCGTTTTTGAGGTGGCAAATTTGTTTAAAAAATGAAAAAATCATTAGAAAACCTTTTAGCAAAGCAAGGTGTCACCTTACTCAATACCCTCTCTAAAGAAGAGCGACGAGCTCGTACGGAAACTATCAAAGCGCGCTATCGCGAGGCAGGTTATGACGATTTGCCTCACGAACTCGTCACTTTCCTTACCATATTTGACGACAAGGATATCAAACGCCGCGATGGCTATATGGTTTTTATATATTCGCAAAATCTTCCCACTCGCCAAGAAATGCTATACTACGAATCAGATGCAGGTATTACCGAGCTTATTCCCTTTGGTGATGTCAATGCCGATGAAGTTCTCTGTATAGATAGTGTAGGCAGTGTATGGGGCGTGCTTGACCTTACCTCTTGGACGCCAAGAAAGACCTATTACCATCTCTATGGGGGCGACCTCTATACTGCTATTGAGAATATGATCAAAGGCAAAGTAGAAGAAACAATTATACGACCTTAAAACACCATGAAAAACACCCTTTGGCTCTATAAAGATTCTTATCAGATAGAGATAAGAGAAAAGGGAGCACACCCGCCACAAGTAGCGGTTTATCTCTATAAGGCAGAAGAGGAGATAAAAAGCATAGTCCTCACAGCAGGAGGTAGCGTGAGCAGTCTGTGGGAGAAAAGCGCACTGTTAGACGGTGATAGACTCCTTATCACTTGTGGTAATGAAGTATATTGCTTGCTGTTGCCTACAATCGAGGTGTGCTGGCATACGCAGGTGGATATGGCTACTTGTTTTGAGATTGTTCCTTACCAAGATGATTACATTACCCATGGAGAGGTAGAGATATCACGCCTTAATAGGCAGGGCGAAATCCTTTGGCAGTTCAGTGGTAAGGATATTTTTGTCTCGCCCACAGAGTGTATACCCTCTTTTACCCTTACACCCAAAGGAATAGAGCTAATAGATTTTAATTACGAAAGTTACTTGATTGATTATCAAGGTAAAATAATTTAATATTTGTCAAACAATTTTTCTTACGCTATGAAATCGTTCTTTCTTCTATGTTGTTTTGTTCCTTTCTGCTGTTGGGGACAATTTAAGGTCGAGGGAGTGCTAAGGGATAAGAGCAATGCCCCTATCGCTTATTGTACTGTGAAGTTATTACAGGAGGAAAAAGTGGTCGAGGCAACTTTGTCCAAGCAGGACGGTAGTTTTAGCCTACAAGCAGCGGCAGGTACTTATACCCTTACGGTCAGTTCTGTCTTCTACGAAGGGTTTTCTAAAGTACTTTCCTTACAATCAGATACTTCCTTGGGGGAGATCTCCCTTGCTGAAAAAGTGCAAGAACTCTCAGGTGTCTCTATCGCTCGTACCAAAAGCCCTATCACCTATACCGATACAGGAGTGGTGATAGCAGTGGCTGACTCTCGCCTGAAAAACAGAGATAATATACTTGAGATACTTGACTATGCTCCCAGTATCTCCACTGTTAATGGACTAAATATTCTCGGTAGTGATGATATTCAGCTTGTTCTGGACGGTAAGGAGCTTCATTTGCCCAAGGATAAGATCCTGAAGTTTCTAAGTACTATTCCTACCAATACCATTGAGAGTATAGAGGTAGTCGATAGAATGGACGCCTCTACCGAAGCCTCTAAGTTTGGAATAATCAAGATAAATACAATCCAAAAACAAGGTTGGGTAGGGGAGTTGCGCCAGAGAATATACTTCAAACCTCAATTTGGCTATGATAGTGGTGTAGATCTCTTTTATGCTACCGAGAAATATCGTATCTATGGCAATCTCTATCACTTTCGCTCCAAAACCGTCTTAGAGGAGGCAAATGAGCTAACACTCAAGAATGTGCAACGTTCCTATAATAGCACCACTGAAGCCAAGCTAAGGAGAATAGGTAATAATGTTCTCTTTGGAACAGACTATACACCACATGAGAATACAAGTCTGAGTTTCCTTTATATGCTCAATTATGACGAGGATAAGGATCATGACCGAAATACACGTACAGAGGTCTATGATCATAATACCTATGACCATTGGATTGCCAATCATAAGCTTTTTAGCCAGCATTCTACCGATCATACTTTTTCTTTAGCACTTAAGGAAACCTTAGATACACTCAACTCCAACCTACAAGTGAATCTTGATTTCATGAATAGGAAATATGAGAATCCCTCTTGGGAAGAGGAAGCACTGCACAAAGCACTTATAACAACTAAGGTTTTTGAAGAAGCAAATGATGATAAGGTCTTTGTCTATGCTCTTAAGGCGGCTTGGAATAAGAAATGGGCAGATAAGCAGGCATTTTCCCTAGGTACTCGTCTTTCTCTGGTAGATAACCGCCTTTACCAGAATCGTTTTTATCTTGTCAATCAGCAGTATATCAAAGATACCGATTATTCAAAGGATTTTTTTCTAAAGGAATATATACTTGCTCTTTATGCCTCTTATAACTTCCCTATGGGGGAAAGTGCTTCAGTATCCTTGGGGGCTCGCTCTGAGTATAATTATAATGATTTCAACAATAGATCAGCGTATTATTATAACGATGATTGGCAATGGTTATTCAATGCCCAATACAAGGGTCAGTTATGGGGGTATAGCTTTTATATCTCTGCGGCTGAGCGACTCAGTAGGCCGTATTTTAATGCTTTTAATCCTACTTATATAAGATATAGCCCTACTACGGCAGGCGTGGGGAATAAGGAGTTGAAACCAGCCAACACTTACCAAGTTCAATGGGGACATACAGGTAGGCTTAATCTGAGTCTAACTTATCGCTATACCCAAAATAATATTGTATATATGCCTAGTGATGTGGCAGGTATACGGGTTACCCGTCCTGAGAATGCGGGCTATAAGAATGATTTCTTTTTGCATATATCTTCTTTCCAAAAACTAACCGATTGGTGCGAGATGAATGCCAAATTTGTAGGGGGAAGTCTCCATTTCAGACACCCCAATGAGCAGTACCATTCCCTATATGCAGAAGTGTTTTTGTCTCAGCGTTTTTATCTCCCTTGGGATATGGAGTTGGGTGTGAACTACACTTATACATCCGATCACAAGAATATGTATTTCAAGAACTACCAGAGCAATACCTTTGGTGTGGATTTGTTCTATCCGATTTCAGATGCCTTCAAGCTCAATGCTTTTGTAAGTGATCTATTCAATACCTCCAGATCCAAGAGTGAATATGACTTCAACCAAGTGTATAGTTATAGCTACAACAAGGCCAACACACGATTCTTTGGTCTCTCCCTCATTTTCCAGTTTGCCAAAGGCAAAGAGGTAGAGGAGGACGTCAGAGGTAGCGGTATAGAGAGCGAACGTAGTAGGTTATAAAATAAACCGATGGGTCAATGAACCTTAAAGCTCATTGACCCATTGCTTATCAATTCATTAGATTATTAATTCTGTACCATATTCGGATTGGCTTCTATTTCGCTAATAGGAATCTGATACACCCAACGCCTGTCTCCTGCAGGAATATCTATGGCATAGACATGGTTGCTGCCTGCTTGAGTTCTGTTGGCGCCTAATCCCCATCGCTTGAAGTCAAAGAAAGAGGTGCCCTCTCCCCAAAGCTCTATACGGCGTTGCCAACGTACCTCCTCACGCATGGAGGCTTGGTCTGTAGCTGTAGGAGTATAGTAAGGATCGCGGAAGTTCTGCATGAAATAGGTCAAGGTGTTTTGAGCACGGGTGAGTTCGTTTTTCTCCACTAAGGCCTCTATATAGAGTAGTAGTGGGTCTTCCAAACGTAGGAAACAATAATCTCCTAAGAAGCGGGTATCTGTAACATACTTTAGGTTGGCATAATCGGGTAGCTGTGGGTATCTATAGGCGATTGCAGGGGCTTCCGTACGGTTTATATAGAGGTTACGACGCACATCGGTAGGGGCTATATGGGCATAGAGCAGACTATAGATGCTCTTGAAGGCACCCCCTCCTGCATAGCTTATAGGGTTGGTATTGTCTATATTGGAATAGAAGGAATTCCAGTGAGTGGTAGTCTCTTGGGTAATGTCATACCCCCAAAGCCAAGAGGCGGAGGAGATATCCCACTTAGCTGCTTGTACCTCTCCCATGGAGGTAAAGGTAAAATAAGGGCTATTGAGCACCATACGGGTATAGGCAATCACCTTGTCCCATTGCTCAAGATGGGCATATACTTTGGCCAAGTAGGCCGCGGCTACCGCCTTATCTACATCGGTTTTGGTTTCAGTAACTACATAGCGGGCATCATCTACTACCGAAAAATCAGCCAAAAGCTGCTCATATACAGCCGCTACCGTAGCACGAGGCAGTTTGGCATCGGTAGGGCGTAGTACTAAGGGGACGCCTAAGTCATTCTCATGTCCCTTGTAGGAGTGTTGGTAGAGATTGATCAGGTAGTAATAGTAGATGCCTCTAAGGGATTTCAATTCCGCATATTTCTGATATAGTACCGCTTGGGAAGGTGCTTCTGGGAAATATTCCGTAAGTACAGCATTGATAGAGCTGATTTGCTTGTAGAGAAAATTCCATAAAAAGGCCGTACGGGCATATTCGGCACGCCACATATCAAAGTTGTAGTCAAAACCAAACCAGCTATAGGATTGTTGTACCATATCCAGCCCCGAAAGGTCTGTAGCCAGGTGAATGGCCTTCAGCCCAAAGGTCTCTCCACTATTGGATTGAGAGCGTATATTGTTGTTATAGATACCATTGAGTTCTACTTGCAGGAGGTTGGCCTTGGTCTCTACATTTTCCATAAGCTCCTTTTTGCGCTCATCGGTAAGGAAGCCATCTACTTTAGGGTCAAATTCGCTTTTAGAACAGGCACTGATAAGCAGCCCTAAAAGGAATAATGGGAGGTATATATTATTTTTCTTCATGATACATCGGATTAAAAGTTAAGGGTAAGTCCCATAGAAACAGTACGTATAGGACTATATACAGCGGAGCTATTCACCCCTGCGAGGCTCGAACGAGGGTCTAACCCCTTGCGTTTGCTCCAGAGATATACGTTCTCAGCGGTGATATAATAGCGGAGCTTGTTCAGGTGTAGCTTTTGGCAAACCTCTTCAGGCAGACTATACCCTACACTGATGTTTCTTAGCGACAGATAGGAAGCATCTATCAGGAAACGATCGGAGGAGCTCAGTAACTTTTGGTTGGCAAACTCCAAGCGGGGCACATCGGTATGTGGGTTTTCAGGGCTCCAGCGTGCGCGCATGTCGGTATGCCATCCTCTACCCAACTGTCCTGAGTGCATAAGCCCTGCATACTGATAGTCGTAGAACTTGCCGCCAAGCTGGTAGGCAAACTGTAGGGAGAGGTCGAAGTTGTACAGCCTAAAATTGCTACCGAAGCCTCCTTGTAGGTCAGGAATGGAAGAACCGACGAAGCTGCGACTGTTTTCCATTTCGTAGGCGGCACTACCTTTCACCTCATAAGCACCTGTGGCTGGGTTCTTGATATAGAATTGGGCATCTCCATTGTCAGGGTTGACTCCCGCCCAGCGTACCATATAGAAGTCATAGATGCTGCCGCCTTCTTTTAGGATTTGCGAACCGCCTCTGGAGACGCCTTTTTCTCTGAGTTCCTCAGGCAGTTTGGTGATGGTGTTTTTATAGTATAGTCCGTTGAAAGACACAGACCAAGAGAAGTGCTCGCGCTTTATTGGATTTAGGTTGATGACAAAGTCAATCCCTTTGTTTTCCATGTCGGCTACATTTCTCGGTTCGGAGCTAAAGCCTGTGGAGGAGGGGAGGGGCATATTGAAGAGCAAGTTCTTGGTTTTCTTGACAAAGTAATCCGCCTCTATGGTAAGAAGGTGATCCCATAGGGTAGCCTCAATTCCAGTGTTGAAGTTGCCACTCTCTTCCCAAGTGATGTTGCGATTGCCTTTGTAGCGTGCTTGTAGTCCGGCAGTGCTACCATCGGAGGTAACCTCATATAGGGTCATGTAGGGTACCAAGGAGCGACCTCCATCGGGCAGATAGAGTTCATCATTCCCTTGGATTCCATAGCTGGCTTTTAGCTTTAGGCTATTGACAAAAGTGGCTTTTTTCATAAAATCTTCTTGACTCATTAGCCAAGAGCCTCCCACTGACCAGAACGTACCCCAACGATGTTCAGGCGCAAATACCGAAGAAGCATCACGACGTAGGCTGCTGGAGAAGAAGTATTTTTGTTTGTAGTTGGCATTTATCTGCCCAAAGTATCCTTCTATGAAATAGTGGCTCGTATAGGAGTCCAAAGCGGCCAAAACCGCAGCGTTGGAGAACTCACTGTTGCGAGGATCTACAAAATTGCGCTTGGCACCTGTCATAGCGCCCGAACGTGCCTTGTGGGACTCATGCCCCAAAAGGGCTTCAAGATGGTAGTCCTTCCAAGTGTTTTGGTATCGGAGCAACTGGTTGAAGGTCATCACCACAACATCGGAGCGGGATTTAGTGGCATTCCCCCCATATACTTTCCCTTCACCAGCCAAGGGAGTGGTGAAGTTATTGGATTCGTAGAAATTGCCATATACATTCCCTGTGCTGGAGAATTGTAAGTTTTTCAAGAGGGTAGCGTCAAGGGATACGGATTGGTTAAGGTAATAATCCCTCGTCAGGTCTATGTTTTCTTTCTGAGTGCCAAGGGGATTGGCATTGTCATTATACTTACGAGTAGCACCATAGTCATAGCTGCTAAGCACCTGACCCGAATCATCATGTTCGTAGATAGGGTAGATAGGGGCTATGTTACGCGTCCAAGAAAAAGGATTGGAATAGCTAATGGAAGTAGCTCCCTGCTTCTCGGTATAGGTAAGCATGGAGTTGGTATGTATCTTTAGCCATGGAGTGATTTCTCCTCTGTAGGAAAAACGAGATGAATATCGGTTGAAATAAGAGTTGAGGTTATACCCCTCATCGCTTAGGTAACCCAAAGAGAAATAGAAGTTGTTGATTTCAGAACCTTTGGTCAGGCTAAGGTTGTGTTCCTTGCGTACACCTGGTTTGAAAAGTGCCTTTTCCCATTGGTTAAAAGTGGCCGCATCGGAGTACTTTATCTGAGCATTGGGGTTGAGCTTTCCGTTGGCTAAAACAACCTCTTGGTCAGGTACATTGTATATATTGTACCCGCTTCCCACATTGGGGATTAGCTGCTGGCTTGCCCAAGAGCGTGCCACAGCTTCGGGTTGGTTTTGTCCAAATCGGCTTTGGTTATAGAGGGAATGCCATAGGGTTTCGTAGTATTCGGAAGGGGAACTCATAAGGTCATACTCAGGTACCCCGCGATAGTTGAACCCTATACGGCTGTCGTACTGAACGGAGAGCTGGCCTCGTGCGCCACTCTTGGTAGTGATGATAATCACCCCATTGGCACCTCGTGCCCCATAGAGCGCTGCTGCCGATGCGTCCTTGAGGATATTGATACTCTCCACATCACTGTTGTTGATAGCATTGAGACTCCCCTCGTAAGGCACACCGTCCAAGATGACTAAGGGGTTGCTGGAGGCATTGATAGAGCCTATACCTCGTATGCGCACAGAGGCACCCGAACCTGGTTGCCCTGAACCAGAGGAGATCTGCACCCCCGCAACGGAACCTTCCAAGGCTTTTACAACATTGTTGGTCTGTGCTCCTTTGATGGTTTCCTCTTTGACTGTTGTCATCGAACCTGTAAATGATTTCTTGTCGGTAGCTCCATAGGCAACAGCGACCACTTCGGTACCTGTGAGTGCGACCACTTCAGCCTCCAAGGTGATGTCAATAACACCACTCTTTTCTACCGTTTTCTCTTGGGAGAGATATCCCACGCTTGAGAAAACAAGAACGTCATGAGGTTGTACTTTGATTTGATAACGACCATTGCCATCAGTAGCGACCCCTTTTTGGGTGCCTTTGACAATAATAGAGACACCGAGCATTTCCATTCCATCAGTGTCTTTCACCACTCCTTTTACAGTGAGTTGTTGGGCTACAAGCCATAAGGGGCAAAGGGTAAAGAGGAAATACAATAACCTCCAATGTTTGTTTTGCTTCATATCAGAAAGTTTTTTAATAGAAAGCTGCAAATATACATCATTTTTTTGAAAATAAAACAAATAAATTAAATATTTTTTCAATAAACAGTAATGTATTACATAGAGAAATGAAAAGTTTTTAATTTGAATAAGAGTCTTATTTTCATTAAGTTGCTTAAAAACAGACCTTTTGGAGGTTATCTATAAAGAAACTAAAATATGAAGATTGAATAAAATTTAAAAAGTAGTGCTTTTGTTGAATAAAATGCAATATTTTATTTGTTTTTTGTATGCTTAATTTATATTGTAGCAGGGCTTACTTATATTGTACTTACAATAGTGTCCCGTTAAATTTTATAGTTCTTGTATTGTAGTTATGTGCTGGCGCGAGTCACATACTCGCTTCCAAGTATTCAGCGACTTTAGCTCGTGCCTTATACAGAGAGAGCTTGTAGCTCTTTTGTTTAAAGATAGAGGTTCTTTCTAATAGAAGAGAAAAATCAGGCAAAAAACTTTTTGCCTAACTTTTTTTTGTTTCTTACTTTTATTTCGTACTTTTGCGGAGAGTATAAATAATAAAACAATATGCAAACCAATACAATTACTTTCAAAGAAGCGCTACCTTTTCATAAGTATCAGTCATTAATGAAATTTTTGAATGATATAGGCGTGGAGATCATAGAACCTGAACAGACAACTTTTTCTGAACTAACCTCAGAGGACTTGGAAAGAATTTATTGCTCTAAAGAACAATCAAAACTAGGGTTAGTTACTCAGCACTCAGAGGTACAAAAAAGAGCAATGGAGAGAAAACTCAATAGAAAATGAATATAGTTTGGACAACTCAGGCGCAAACAAGCTATTATGAGACACTTGATTATTGGGACGAACATAATGGTAGTGATGTCTATTCAAATAAAATAATAAAGGCAATAGACACCTTAGCACAGGAACTTATGGAAAATCCTTACTTTTTAGCGAAGTATGATGAAAAACTTAATCTATATAGAAGAACAATTCTAAAAGGACGGTTTCTTATCTATTATGAAATAAAGGAAAAAGAAGCTATTATTGAGATACAATATTTCCGTAGTAGCTATCAAAAACCATTGTAAGACAAACTATCTTACTTAATTGACAAATCATCAAACTGACTAATTGCTTATAGCCAAACAGAAATGGTTTGCGGAAAATTAGCAAGAGCAGGTGTAGGGGCTAATGGCAATTAGCCCTTGAAAGAGAGCAAATTAAGAATAAATCCCTTGCCTTATTTATTCGTATTTTTTTCGCATTCTAAATATGATTGACTATAGGTCTTCATCAACAACCAAGATAAAATCGGCTTGTTCATAGCTCTCTTTTTCCAGTTTTTTAAGCGCTGCTTGCGAGGTAGTGGCGATGGTCAAGATGCGTAGATCGGGGCGTTCTCGCCTGAGATACCACCCAATGCCTTGGTAATAGTCAGAGTGGTAGCTCCCATTGAAATGGACAAAAAGGCTGTTGGGTTTTAAGTGTGCTAATATGGATTCGGCCATGGTAGCGTCCTTAATCGCCTGTGCCATAGGGAGGTTCTCCGTGTTGTGTCCCGACATCTTTTTCATCTTTTCGTATTGGGAGAGGCTGCCGTCATAGGCGAAAGGTAAGCGTACGATCCATTGCTTCTCAGTGGAAGTAAGTGTATCAAAGGCTTGGATTCCCTTCTTATATACAAGGGTGGCATATTGGCGAGGCATATTGGTCGCTACAAAAGGTAGTTGGTGCTTCTTGGCAAAATCCACCAAGGGCTTATAATCCGTCTTGTAGTTCTTCCATAAGCGGGCTAAGGTGTCTAATCCCTTTTGGTCAATAGTCCCTTGCAAGTAGCGATCAAGGGCTTCTTGGTTATCCCGCTCCAGCATCTCCGCCCCTAAGACAAGCGGACGCTTGGGTTGTAGGTCTTTAAGAAGTTCAAGTTCTAACCAATGGGCAATAGGGTTGTTGTGATACTCGCCAAAGAGTACTATATCGGCTTTTTCACTCTTTCTAAGAAGTTTCTTGTAGGAAGTGCGCCTACCGTTTTTATCAAAGAAAACATAGGCTTTCTTATCCTGAGCAAACCCTCCTACAGTCAGCAACAGCCCCAAATAAAACAAAACTATCCTCATAGCCCTTCACTTTTTACTTTTCACTTTTCACTTAATCTGTCCCCACTGTTGTGCATGAGTAGGCGCCAATTTCATCAGTACTTTCTGTACCTCTTGTCGTTTCTCTAAGGGCTTGCCCTCCGAGAGGATCTGGACGAGCTCATCTGCCTTGGCATCAAAGAAGAGCTGAGCGAGGAAGCGGTTGATACGGCTATTGTCCATCTTGTCAAGTTCTATAAGCGCCTCGGCTATACCATTTTTAGCTTTCTGGGTGTCTTGGCTCATCAGGTCTAAGCCCTTGCGGTGATAAGCATAGAGCACCTTGTGTAGAGAAGCGAAGTCATCGGAAAGCAGGTCGGTAATCATCTGCCAGCGGTTGTTAGAGCCATTCTGTAGCCAAGCATTGTCTCCACTTCCTTGGGCATTGAGTACCACAGTCAGGGCTTTCTCAAAGTAGGGTTTGCCTCCATCAGGGGAGAAAGTATCAGCGTCTACTCCTATGATAATCAGTGCATAGTAGGCGATAAAGGAGGAAAGGTTAGAAGTAAAGTTGCTGGGGTTGAAGTAGATAGGTTCGTTCTCCAAGTAGGAAAAAGTAACCCCTTTCTCTTGGTAGTTCATCAGCGGTGTTTGGTAGCCACTCCCATACACAGGGCGGAAAGCCTGTATCTGTACATCGGTAGTGAGCATATTGTTCTCATAGGAAGAGACGGTAAAGACGAAAGAACAGTCTATACGTTCGTTCTCCCTTGTCTTGAGGTCTGTCCAAGCCTTGCGGTTGATAAACTCTTGTAGGGAGCGCTGTAGGGTAGCAAATACCCGTTGGTTGGTCTGGTTGACCCGTTGGGTGTTGATCGTAACCTTGCAAGAGAGTTCTTGGGCGAAAATACCCCAACTCAGCAGCGAAAGAATAATAAGAAGTTGTTTTTTCATAATGTTATCGTTGTGTATGTAGGGGCAAATGGCAATTTGCCCTAGTTATAATGGCAATTTGCCTTTTGATTTATAACAATTCGTCGTGAATAAGGGTAAGGATATCAGCCGCAATTTCTGTTTTAGTTTTCAGCGGTATAGGCACGACCTTATCCTCACGGGTGATAAAAGTAACTTGGTTGGTATCCACCGAGAAGCCGGCACCCTTGTCATTGAGCGAGTTGAGCACTATGGCATCTAAGTGCTTACGGGTGAGTTTCCCCTTGGCATTCTCCAATTCGTTTTCTGTTTCTAAGGCAAAACCAATAAGTAGCTGTTTGTCCTTTTGAGCACCCAAGGACGCTAAAATATCTTGAGTCTTGGTCAGCTCCAGCGTCAGCAGATCGGTTTTCTTTTTAATCTTTTGGGGAGCTTGCACCATAGGCTTATAATCGGCAACGGCAGCGGCCAATATCGCTATATCGGTATCGACAAAGGCCTCTTGAGCGGCCTCATACATCTGTTGAGCACTTACCACAGGGCACACCTTTACACTATTTTCTATAGCGTGAGGGGCAGTAGGGCCAAGGATAAGGGTAACCTCTCCCCCCATCCGAGCCGCCATATTAGATAGCGCAACCCCCATCTTACCAGAAGAGAAATTGCCTACAAACCGTACAGGGTCTATCATCTCGTAGGTAGGCCCTGCGGTGATGAGGAGCTTTTTGCCCTTAAGTAGCGCTTTCTTAGAAAAGAAAAACTGGGCTAATTGGGCTACAATCCTCTCAGGCTCCGCCATACGTCCCTCACCTACCAAACCACTGGCCAACTCGCCAAACTCGCAGGGAATAAGATGGTTGCCAAAAGATTGTAAAAGAGCGATATTGTTCTTAGTTGTCGGGTGAGCATACATATCCAAGTCCATAGCAGGAGCAAAGAACACAGGGCACTTAGCCGAAAGATAGGTAGCCAATAGCAGGTTATCGCATATTCCATGCGACATCTTGGCCAAGGTGTTGGCCGTAGCTGGAGCTATGACAAAGACATCTGCCCACTGGGCAAGTGCCACATGGCTGTGCCACTCATGTTCCTCAGATGCGAATGCGGTATATACCTTCTCCTTGGAGAGTACCGAAAGGGTAAGCGGGGTTACGAAAGCCTCAGCATCTTCAGTCATAATAACCTTAACGCTTGCTTGTTCTTTGACAAGCAAGCGTACAAGGTGTGGTATCTTATAAGCGGCTATTCCAGCCGTTACTCCGATTAGTATATGTTTCCCCTTAAGCGAAGGAATACTCATGGTTTTGTTTTTCATCAATATAACGATATTCTATATCCCCATCTAGCCATTCCTTTACAGCAATAGCTTGTGGTTTAGGAAGTTTTTCGTAGAATTTAGAAACTTCTATTTGCTCTTTGTTCTCAAAAACTTCTTCCAAACTATCATTATTGATAGCAAACTCTTCTAGTTTTTCTTCCAATTCGCGCTTAATTTCTGCATTGATCTGCGAAGCCCGTTTGGCTATGATAGAAATTGCTTCATAGATGTTGCCTGTCTGGGCATCTATTTTGTTCTTGTCATAGGTAACGGTAGTTTGCGGCGCATCTATGCGTTTCAAATTTATCATAATTCACTTATTTTCTTTAGAATATCTTGGTACATCTTATCTGCCTTCCCCTTGAAAGAGGTCTCTGGGTAGGAGCGAACAAAGGATTCGTAATAGCCCTTGGCCTCTTCAAAGCGTTGTTTTTCTTTGCTTTTGACACTATTTTTTGCCAACTCATAAGCCGAGTGTAGGCGGTAGTACATCGCCTCTTCGCGGAAAGTAGAGCCAGGGTTGTCTATCAAAAAGTTCTCAAAGGACTTGATAGCAGCCTGATAGTCGCGAATCTTGTCATAGCCCTTGGCTATTTCAAAACTCTTCTGCTGGAGCTTGTTCAGTAGCTCCAAGACCATATTGTTAGCCTCCCTTAGGTGTGTGCCATTGGGGTAGCGATCTATATACTCCTGTAGTTCATCCAAGGCCTTAGCCGTCTCGCTCTGGTCTAGGCTATACTTAGGCGACTCCCAAAAGTGGCATTCCCCCTTGAGAAAGAGCGCCTCTTCGGCCTTCTCACTACGAGGGTAATTGCGCAAAAATCGCTCATACTGATAGGCCGCCAGCACGTATTTCTTCCGCTTATAGAAGCTATCAGCATACATATACAAGGCCTCTTCCCCCTGTGGGCGGCCTATATAATAGCCTACTACCTTCTCCCATAGGCGTAACCCACGAGTGTAGTCACCCTTCTCATAGAGGGCTTTAGCTACTTGGTATTTGTATTCGTAATTGTCTGATTTCATGGCTTTTTGGTACTCCCCGCAGGAGGAAAAACCCCATGAGATAGCACAGACAACAGCCAGTACTTTTCCTTTTAGATTCATTGGGCAAAGATACGCATTTTTTTGATACTTCCAACCAAATATTAGTTGTTAATTATCAATTGTAAATTGTTAATAATACAACATGAGTTCGACGTAAGCAAAATTATATTTTTGAGATGTCTATTTAGCTACATACTAATTGACTTTGGGAAACGGGAGAACGTTCTACAATTCTTTTCATCAATTTGTTAAAGAAAGTATCTTTATTTGTGAGCGATTGATTCTAAAACTGTATTCCGCTAAATATCGGTCTATATTAAATTCTGATACCCAAGAATATATACCTCGTAATTTGCGACAGCAATATCC